>DATMSN010000484.1:0-3559 GCA_035565375.1 Duganella sp.
TAGTTATCCACCATCTTGTACCGCATCGCGTACAGCGCGAACGCGCCGGCCGTCAGCAGCGCGAAGGCGGCGAAGAAGAACATCTGGAACGCGATCGAACTGATGCCGCTGGTGGCGATATGCGCGCTGACGGCCTCGTTCCTCACGCCCGAGTTGACGATCAACACCCACAGGTTGCCGACCGTGACGGCCAGGTACCAGAAGCTCAGGATGATGCCCTTCATCGGCGCCGGCGCCTGGCTGTAGGCGAATTCCAGGCCGGTGGCCGAGACCAGCACCTCGCCCAGGGTCAGCAGCGCGTATGGCAGCAACTGCCACAGGATCGAGACCTTGTCGCCGCCGTCCATTTGCAGCTGGATGGCGCCGATCACGATCCACGCCGCGCCGGACAGCGCGATGCCCATGCCCATGCGGCGCAGCGGCGTTGGCGTGATGCCGATGGCGCGCATCAGCGGGAACAGCGCGAAGTTATTCAAAGGGATCAGCAGCATCACCAGGATAGGATTGATGGCCTGCATCTGCGCCGGCAGCAAAGTGAATTCCCAGCCGAAGATCGACAACAGCGGGCTGTCCATCGCGTTGGCCTGGACGATCCAGGTCGACGCCTTCTGATCGAACAGCGACCAGAATGGCGTGATCATCGCAAACACGATCAGGATGCGCAGCACGGCACGCACGCCTTCGACCGCTTCGTCGGTGTGCAGGCCGCGCGCGCGGTCGAGCTGCATCGACACGCCCAAGCCGCCGAACGCCAGCAACAGCACCAGCGCCGTGCAGGCGGCGATGACAAAGCCCCACTGCGGCGCCATGCACAGCGACAGCACGGCGCCGGCCGCGCCGATGCCGGCGACGATCAGGCCCGGACGCGATTTGCCGGGCGCCTTGGCGAACAACGCGGTGCGGGCGACGCTGCTGAACGAATCCGGATTGGGCGCGGCCGGCGGCACGTGCACATATTTTTTGCGGCCGATCCAGAACACCAGCGTGGCGATCGCCATCAGGATGCCGGGAATGCCGAAGGCGACGGCCGGGCCGTAATCGCGCAGCATCAACGGCATCAGCAGCGAGGCGAAGAAGGAGCCGAAGTTGATGATCCAGTAGAAGGCGTCGAACACCAGCTTGGCGCGGTTCTTGTTGGTCTGGTCGAACTGGTCGCCGACGAAGGCCACCACCAGCGGCTTGATGCCGCCCGAGCCGAAGGCGATCAGCGCCAGGCCGAGGTAGAAGCCCTTGAGATTGTCCTCGAAGATTGCCAGGCAGGCGTGGCCGGCCACGTAGATCAAGCTAAACCAGAACACCGTCTGGTACTTGCCGAAGAAGCGGTCGGCCAGCCAGCCGCCGAGCAGCGGGAAAAAGTACACGCCGATGACGAAGGTATGGAAGATGTGCTTGGCCTCGGTGGTGCGGTCGGCCATCGGAATGAACAGCAAAAGCGTGCTCAGGAGAAACGGCGTCAGGATGTTGCGCATGCCGTAGAAGCTGAAACGCTCGCAGCCTTCGTTGGCGATGATGTAGGGAATTTGTCGGGGCATCGGCCCGTTGCCGTTGGCGATTGCGCTGTCAGTCACTGGTTTCTCCTAAAATTTGTGTAGTTTGACTACTCATTTTTGTTTTATGAATTCCGGTGGAAACTCATAAGTCATTGATTTGTTTGAATTAAGTGTGATAATTCCAAATCGTGCCCACGATTGAAAAAAACATAATCGTGATGTATATTCTCTACAAACACATCCGCGCATCTTCCACGACCCGCAGCCAACCCCGGATTCTCTTATGACTAAGCAACTAACTCAAGTTTCCCCGCATACTAAAGACTGGTACCGCGAGGCCATCATCTACCAGGTTTATCCGCGTAGTTTCCTGGACACCAACGGCGACGGCATCGGCGACATCCCCGGGATCACGGCCAAGCTGGACTATATCGCATCGCTGGGCGTCGATATCGTCTGGATTTCGCCGTATTTCAAGTCGCCGATGAAGGACTTCGGCTACGACATCGCCGACTACTGCGACGTCGATCCGATGTTCGGCACCCTGGCCGACTTCGACGCGATGATCGCCAAGGCGCACAGCATCGGCCTGAAGATCATGATCGACCAGGTGATGGCGCATACGGCGGAGGAGCATCCATGGTTCAAGGAGAGCCGCGCGAGCCGCGACAACCCCAAGTCCGACTGGTACGTCTGGTCCGATCCGGCGCCGGACGGCAATCCGCCGAATAACTGGATGTCGGTGTTCGGCGGCTCGTCGTGGCAGTGGGACACGCGCCGTCGTCAATACTATTTACATAATTTCCTCGTCAGCCAGCCGCAGCTCAACTTCCACAACCCGCAGGTGCAGCAGGCGCATTTGGACGCGCTGCGCTTCTGGCTCGAGCGCGGCGTCGACGGCATCCGGCTCGACGCGTCGAACTTCCACTTCCACGATCCCGAGCTGCGCAGCAATCCGCCGGCCGTCAACCGCGACACCGCCACCGTCTCGGACGTGAACCCGTACGGCATGCAGGCCCACATCTACGACAAGAGCCGTCCGGAGAACCTGCCGTTCCTGCAAAAGCTGCGCGTGCTGTTGAACGAATACCAGGCCGTGTCGATCGGCGAAGTGGGCGCCGACGACTCGCTGGCCGTCATGGCCGAGTACACGGCCGGCGGCGACAAGCTGCACATGGCCTACAGCTTCAACCTGCTGGTGCCGAACTGCTCGTCGCACTACATCCGCAAACAGGTGGAGCAGTTCGAGGCGCGCGTCAAAGGCGGCTGGGCCTCGTGGTCGGTCGGTAACCACGACGTGCAGCGCGTGGCCACGCGCTGGGGCGGGCCGGGGGCGCCGAAGGCGTTCGCCAAGATGATCCTGGCGATGCAGCTGTCGCTCAAAGGCACGCCGTGCCTGTACCAGGGCGACGAGCTGGCGTTCGCCGAAGCGGATGTGCCGTTCGAACTGCTGCAGGACCCGTACGGCATCACGTTCTGGCCGGAGTTCAAGGGCCGCGACGGCTGCCGCACGCCGATGGCGTGGACCGGGGAGGCCGACGGCGGCTTCACCACCGGCAAGCCGTGGCTGCCGGTGTCGCCGGACCATATCGCCAAGGCGGCGGCGCTGCAGGAGGGCGACGCCGAATCGTCGCTGGCGTTCACGCGCAAGTTCATCGCCTGGCGCCGCAAGCTGCCGCAATTGACGCGCGGCGCGATCGAGTTCTTCGACACGCCGGAACCGGTGCTGGCGCTGCGCCGCGACGCCGACGGCGAGCGCGGGATCATCGCCGTGTTCAACCTGGGCGGCGAACCGGTCGACTTCACGCTACCGCAAGTAGCGGGCGCCGAGCAGATGGAAGGTTACGACCTGCCCGGCACGGTGGACGGTAGCCAGGTGCGATTGCCCGCCTTCGGCGCCTGGTTCGGGTATGCGCGCAGCTAACCCGCACGGCCATGGGGTCGTACCCCGTGCGGGGTACGACCCCTAAGCGGTGACGCATGCGTATCGCTTAGGACGGTCGGGTTTAACGCCTTTACTTCTTAACACCCCATATTTCGGGTATGCTTCCGCCTACTGTTTTGACTGA
>DATMSN010000485.1:0-1839 GCA_035565375.1 Duganella sp.
GGCACGCCGGTGGCCCCGCCGGCGGCGCCGATGCGCGTTACCTTCGCCACGCCGTTCAAGGTGCTCGCCGGCGTCGCCGGCAACCGCGTGTTCTGGATACTGTTCGGCAGCTTCTTCATCTGCGGCCTCAGCACCAACGGCCTGATCCAAACGCATTTTATTTCGCTGTGCGGCGACGCCGGGCTGGCCGCCGTGCCGGCCGCGTCGGTGCTGGCGATGATGGGCGCGTTCGACCTGGTCGGCACGATCGGCTCGGGTTGGCTGTCGGACCGCTACGACAACCGCAAGCTGCTGTTCATGTACTACGGCCTGCGCGGGCTGTCGTTGTTCTGGCTGCCGTATTCGGAGTTCACGTTCTACGGCTTGTCGCTGTTCGCCATGTTCTACGGCCTGGACTGGATCGCCACCGTGCCGCCGACGGTGCGGCTGGTGGCGGCGACCTTCGGCAAGGAGCAGGCCGGCATGGTATTCGGCTGGGTGTTCGCCGGGCACCAACTGGGCGCGGCGGTGGCGGCGTGGGGCGCGGGGCGGGTGCGGACTTTGATGTTGACGTATAACCCGGCGCTGTTCGCGGCCGGGGCCGCGTGTCTGGTCGCGGCCGGGGTCATCCTGCTGATACGGCGGCCGGCGGCGGCGGTCGTGGCCGAGGTTAAAGCGGCTGCGTGATGCGGTATCGGCGGCGCATATCCGTTGCCATGTAATCAACCTGTCACACCCGGGTGCCACAATGCGCACCACCTAAAACAGACAGATGGAGATTGCATGCGCAATGCCTTGAACGCACGGTGGCCGTTGATCGCGGCCGCCGCCATGATGTCGCTGCTATCCGCATGCGGCAGCGACAGCGTCCCCGCCACCGACACTATTCCGGCCGACGGCTACACCTCCACACCCGTCGCCTTCATGAGCGACGTGCACTTCGAAAACATCTACGGCGACCTCAAAAGCAGCCAGTTCTCCGGCATTCCCACCAAGGACGGCAAGAACGCCACCATCCGCACGATGTACGCGCAGCTGACGTCCACCCGGCTGTTCAACGAAAACTATTTCGCCTTCCGCGCCGCGCTCGACGACGCCTACGGCAAGAACATCCGCCTGGTCGCGCTGCCCGGCGACATCTCCGACGACGCCCAGCCGATCAACATCGACGGCCTGGCCGACATCCTGCGCGAATACCAGGCCAAGGGCATGCGCTTCTTCATCGCCCCCGGCAACCACGACCCCAACGAGCCGTACGACGACGATGAAGCCGGCAAGAACGACTTCCTCACGCGCGACGGCAAGGAACAAAAGATTTACGCGCCCAACAACGCCGCCTGCAAGGCCAAGGATCCGACCGTGGTCTGTACCGCCCAGCTGACCGAGCAGGGCTACGAGCGTCTGTTGACCAAGCTGGGCGCCTTCGGCTACATGCCGAACAAGGCCGACGTCTACTGGGAAACCCCGTTCACCAAATACGCCGACGGCAAGTACAGCTTCGACGCCGCGTCGGCCTCGTCCGCGCTGGCCAAGCGCCAGTTCGAGATCTGCGCGGAAGGCGAGGGCGGCAGCTACAAGGCCGCCGGCGAAACCAAACTGGGCAAATCCTACACGCGCTGCACCAACATCATCGACGCCAGTTACCTGGTCGAGCCGGTCAAAGGCCTGTGGCTGCTGGCGGTCGACGCCAACGTCCACATCCCCAACGGCAAGTTCGACCCGGCCAATCCGACCGCCTTCGCCGGCTTCGACGGCGCCGGCAACGCCGGCTGGAACAAGGTGCTCACGCATAAGATCCATCAAATGGAATGGATCAAGTCGGTGGCCGCGCGCGCCAAGGCGCAGGGCAAGCAGTTGATG
>DATMSN010000486.1:0-1591 GCA_035565375.1 Duganella sp.
GCCCGCCCAAGCCGCCGCCTGACCCGCCGCGCCAATAATTTCTTCTAACCCTGGAGTGAGACAAATGAAAATGACAAAAGGTTTGTGCGGTCTGGTGCTGCTGTCGACGGCAACCGGCGCCTGGGCGGCGTCGCCGCAAGAAATCGGTACCACCTTGACCCCGCTCGGCGGGGCCACGCTGGCCGGCGGCGGCGCCATCCCGGCGTGGACGGCGGAAAACGTCGTCAGCGGCTGGAGCTATGGCCAGTACCGCAAGGACGCGTTCAAGTACAAGGATGAAAAGCCGACCGCGACGCTCGATGCCGGCAACGTGGACAAGCACGCCGACAAGCTCACGCCGGGCCAGATCGCGCTGCTCAAGCAGGTCAAGGGTTACAAGATGGACGTCTATCCGACGCACCGGTATTGCGGCGCGCCGGACTTCGTGATCGACAACACCCGGAAGAACGCGGGCGGGGCGGCCAAGCTCGGCCCCGACGGCACGATCCTCGCGGAAGCGACCGTGCCGGGCGTGCCGTTCCCGTTGCCGAAAAGCGGCGCCGAGGTCATGCTCAACTCCAAGATGCGCTATCGCGGCGTGGGCATCGATTACAAGCAAAACACCACCGCCGTTTCGCCGCGCAAGGGCGGCAACGAGTGGATCAAGGCGGTGTCCGAGCAAACCATGTACTTCCCCTGGGGCGCCAAGGGCAGCGCCAGCCTGAGCGGCCTGCCGCAGGCCGAGTACTACACCTATTTCAGCTACATCGCCCCGGCCGCGCTGGCCGGCCAGGCGCTGGCGATCACCATCTTCCTCAACAAGCCGGGCACCGAGACGTTCTATTACTTCCCCGGCCAGCGCCGCGTTCGCCGCATGCCGAGCTACGCCTACGATGCGCCGCAGATCGGCTTCGAGAACCAGTACACGATGGACGAGCCGTACGTGTTCAACGGCGGGCTTGACCGCTTCGACTGGAAACTGATCGGCAAAAAGGAGATCTACGTGCCGTACAGTTCCTTCGGCGCCTACAACTTCAAGGCCAAGTTCGAGGACGTCGCCGGGGAAAACAGCATCGCGCAGGATGCGCGCCGCTACGAGCTGCACCGCGTCTACGTGGTCGAGGCGACGGTCAAGGCCGGCGCGCGCCACTCCGCGCCCAAGCGCACCTTCTACGTGGACGAGGACAGCTGGAACCTGCTGCTGGCCGACGACTACGACGCCCAGGGCAAGTTGTGGAAGCACCGCGAGGGCTACCTGATCCCGGTCGCCGAGACGGGCAGCTGCGACGCGTCGGCCTTCAGCCAGTACAACCTGACCGAGGGGCGCTATCTGATCGACTTGCATTCGATCGGCGCCGGCAAGGACATGCGCTGGATCACCGATCCGAAGAGCGGCCCGCGCTACACGCCCAGCTTCTACAGCTCCGACAACCTGCGCGCGATCAGCGAGCGATAAATAACAGAACGGGGCGACACATAAAATGAAAACACGTCAACAATCGATCTGCGCGGCGGTCCTGCTGGTCTGCGCCGGCGCGCCGCACGCCGGCACCTTCGAGGTCAACGGTGTGCAGGGCAGCTTCGACTCGACCGTCTCGGCCGGCGTCGGGGT
>DATMSN010000487.1:0-4982 GCA_035565375.1 Duganella sp.
GCCGACGGCAAGAGCGCCCGCGCGCAACTGGCGGCGCTGGCGCAGAAGATGTCCGATCCGGTATTGGCCAATATGGCGGCCGGCACGCTGAAGAAGAATTTCGCGCTGGAGGTCAGCCCGACCTGGGATGGCCGCGACAAGGGCGTGGCCTATCTGGAGTGCTTCGGCCGGCTGATCGCCGGCATCGCGCCGTGGCTGGCGTTGGAGGACGACGGCACGCCGGAAGGCCGCACCCGCAAGCGCCTGCATCAACTGGCGCTGCAAAGCTACACCAACTCGGTCGATCCGGCCAATCCCGATTACCTGCTGTGGAAAGGCCCGGGCCAGACGCTGGTCGATTCGGCCTACTTCACCAACGCCCTGATCCGCGCGCCGAAAGCGCTGTGGGAGCCGCTCGACGCCAAGACCAAGCAGCGCATCATCGCCGAGATCAAGTCGCTGCGCCGCATCGAGCCGCCGTACATCAACTGGATGCTGTTCGCCGCCATGAACGAAGCCTGGCTGATGTCGATCGGCGAGGAGTTCGACCCGCTGCGCATGAACGTCGCGATCCGCAAGATCAACGAATGGTACGTGGGCGACGGCTGGATCAAGGACGGCGACGCCTTCCACTTCGACTACTACAACGCCTTCGTCATGCACCCGATGCTGGTGGAGATACTCGACGTGCTCGATCAGAAAAAAGGCGCGTTCTGGAACGGCAAGCCGGAGGAGTTGCGCGCGCAGGCGGTCAAGCGCATGCAGCGCTACAGCGAGCACCTGGAACGCTTCATCTCCACCGACGGCAGCTTCCCGCCGATCGGCCGCTCGCTGACCTACCGCACGGCGGCGTTCCAGCCGCTGGCGCTGCTGGCGTTGCGCAAGCAGCTGCCGGCCAGCCTGCCCGAAGGCCAGATCCGCGCCGCGCTGCAGGCGGTGCACAAGGCCGTGTGGACGGCTCCCGGCAACTTCACCAAGGACGGCTACCTGACCATCGGCTTCGTCGGCCATCAGCCGGAGCTGGGCGACTGGTACTCCAACAACGGCAGCATGTACATCGCCTCGGCCAGCCTGCTGCCATTGGGCCTGCCGGAAAGCGACACCTACTGGACCTCGGCGGCGCAGGACTGGACGCAGAAAAAAGCCTTCGCCGGCGCCAGGTTCCCTAAAGATTACCCAGTCAATTACTGATCCCATGACCTCACATTCCATTTCACGCCGCGGCGTTCTGCGCGGCGCCAGCGCCGCCATGGGCAGCATGCTGCTGCCCGTCACCGCCCAGGTTTTGGGCGCCACCTCCGCGCGCTTCGCCATCGGCGACAGCGATTTCCTTCTCGACGGCCAGCGCCTGCAGATCCGCTGCGGCGAAATGCACTTCGCCCGCGTCCCGCGCGAGTACTGGACGCACCGCCTGAAGGCCATCAAGGCCATGGGCCTGAACACCGTCTGCGCCTACCTGTTCTGGAACTACCACGAATGGCGCGAGGGTAAATACGACTGGCAGGGACAGCGCGACGCCGCCGAGTTCTGCCGCCTGGCCCAGGCCGAGGGCTTGTGGGTCATCCTGCGTCCCGGCCCGTACGCCTGCGCCGAGTGGGAAATGGGCGGCCTGCCATGGTGGCTGCTGAAAAGCCCCGGCGACAGCTTCCTGCGCACGCGCGACGCCGCCTACATGACACCGGCCAAACGCTGGATGAAGGAAGTCGGCCGCGCGCTCGGCGCGCAGCAGATCACCAAGGGCGGTCCGATCCTGATGGTGCAGGTCGAGAACGAGTACGGCTTCTTCGGCGAAGACCTCGACTACATGCGCGACATGCGCCAGGGACTGCTGGACGCCGGCTTCGACGTCCCCCTGTTCCAGTGCAATCCGACCAACGCCGTCGCCAAGACCCATATGAAGGAGCTGTTCTCGGTGGCGAACTTCGGCAGCGATCCGGCGGCCGGCTTCAAGGTGCTCGACCAGGTGCAGAAAGGGCCGCGCATGTGCGGCGAATACTACTCCGGCTGGTTCGACACCTGGGGCGCGCCGCACCGCCGCGGTTCGGCCGCCGGCGCGGTGGCCGACATCCAGACCATGCTCAAGGCGAACGGCTCGTTCAGCCTGTACATGGCGCACGGCGGCACCACCTTCGGCCTGTGGGGCGGCTGCGACCGTCCCTTCCGTCCGGACACCACCAGCTACGACTACGACGCCCCGATCAGCGAAGCCGGATGGACCGGAGAGAAATTCCACGCCTACCGCGACGGCATGAAGCCTTACCTGATGGCCGGCGAAACGCTGCCGCCGCCACCGCCGCAAAACCCGCTGATCGCCATCGCGCCGTTCGCGATGAAGCAGTCGGCATCGGTGTCCTCGGCGCTGCCGGCCGACGCCATCAAGGCCGTATCGCCCGAGCCGATCGAGCGCTACGACATCAGCCGGGGCCTGGTCTCCTACCGCGTCACCCTGCCCGCCGGTCCGGCCGGCACGCTGGAAGCGGCCAAGGTGCGCGACCTGGCGTGGGTCTACATCGACGGCAAAGAGGTCGGCACGCTGGACACGCGCTACCGCCGCTTCCGGGTCGACCTGCCGGCGCGCAGCCGGCCGGTGACCCTGGAAATCCTGTTGTACACCATCGCCCGCGTCAACTTCGGCGTCGAGATCCACGACCGCAAGGGCCTGCACGGGCCGGTGCGCTTCGCCGGACAACCGCTGGAAAACTGGGAAATCCGCGCCATCGACTTCGACGCCGACGGCGTGCTGCCGCCGCTGACGTGGAAAACCGGCCGCGCCAAAGGTCCGGCCTTCTGGCGCGGTGGCTTCGACGCGCCGCAAACCGGCGACACCTTCCTCGACATGTCGGGCTGGGGCCAGGGCGTGGTCTGGGTCAACGGCCGCTGTCTGGGACGTTACTGGAGCATCGGTCCGACGCAGACGATGTACCTGCCCGGCCCGTGGATCAAGCGTGGCCGCAACGAGGTGGTGGTGCTGGACCTGACCGGGCCGCGCAGCGCGCGCATCGCCGGCCTGAAGGCGCCGATCCTCGACAAGCTGCGCCCGGAGCTCGATCTGGCCAGGCCGCCCAACAACGACAAGCCGGCGCTGGACGGCGTCAAGCCTGTACATGAAGGCGAATTCCAGAACGGCGCCGCGACGCAGGACGTCAAGTTCGCGCAGGCGGCCAGCGGGCGCCAGGTGTGCCTGGAGTCGCTGGACGCCTTCGACGGCAAGCAGTTCGCCGCCGTGGCGGAACTGGCGCTGCTCGGCCCGGACGGCAAGACGCTGAACCAGTCCAATTGGACCATCGCCTATGTCAGCAGCGAAGAGCGCACCAGGGAGGACGGTTCGGCGCTCAACGCGATCAACGGCCAGGCGACGGACTTCTGGCACAGCGCCTACAGCGGCAAGGCGCCGCATCCGGTCCATCCGCACCGCATCATCATCGATCTGGGCAAAACCGACACGGTGGCCGGCATGCGCTACACGCCGCGCCAGGGCGAGGACGGGGTGACGGGCCGCATCCGCCACTACCGCGTCTACGTCGGCGGGCAGTTGGTCAAACCCGGCTGACCAGCCACTATGGCACGTAGGGCGGATTAGCGGGCAAGGCCCGCTAACCGCCCGGGGGCCCATCGAAGGGGCGGCCTACCTTCCGGTAGGCCTTGAGAGGCGGAACGCCGTAATCGACCATGCATGCGCCGTCGCAACGCATGCATGGCCGATTACGCTGCGCTAATCCGCCCTACGTGGTTTGCTTACAGGCCGGCCGGATGGCTGGGCGCCTTGCCCGCCAGCTGGCGGTACTGGCTCGGCGTGACGCCGGTGGTGGCCTTGAACTGGCGGGTGAAGGCGGAATGGTCGCCGTAGCCGCAGGCCTGGGCGATCTCCGCTACGCTGGCGCCACCGCCCAGCATGCGCGACGCCGCCTCCACGCGGGTCTGGATGATCATCTGGCGCGGCGTCAGGTGGAAGATGCGCAGGAAATAGCGCTCGATCTGCGCCACCGACATATTGGCCGTGCGCGCCAGCTCGGCCAGATGCAGCGGCTGCCCATACTGTTCGTGTATCAGGTTCACCGCCGCCGCCACCTTGCGGTAGGCCGGATTCTTCTTGTCGGCCATCGCCAGATCGCGCGAGACGCCGGTCAGGCCGACGATGCGGCCGTCGCCGTCGCGCAGCGCCGTCTTGCGCGTCAGGCACCAGCCGGGATCGCGGCTGGGATACAAATGCAGCTCCAGCTGGTCCTCGATATCGTGGCCGCCGCCCAGCACCGCCATGTCCTGTGCCACATAGGTCTGGCCGAAGGGATGGGCGAAGACCTCGGCCGGGGTGCGTCCGATCAGCGCCGATTTGTGCCGGCGGCCGCAACGCTGCACCAACGTCTGATTGACCACCACATACCGTCCCTGCACGTCCTTGACGAAGAAAACCACGTCCGGCAACGCGTCGAACAACGCCTCGGCGAAGAAGGGATCGGCTATGCCAGCGCCCAGCGCGCGGCGCGCGGGGTCGTCGGGGAGTGGTGAATTGTCCATACACCCGATTGTGCCAGCGGCGCGCGCGGCAGTCTGCTGTTTTTTCGCGATTGTGCCGATTTCGTCATTTATAGTGCGCAGGCGGTGCAAGACAGCGTGGCCGCCGAAGCCTAAGATTCGAGCATGAAAACCATCTCCATCATCGATTCCCATACCGGCGGCGAACCTACCCGGCTGGTCACCGACGGCGGCCCCGATCTGGGCGCCGGTCCCCTGAGCGAGCGCCTGGCGCTGCTCAAGCGCGAACACGACAGCTTCCGCTCGGCCGTGGTGTGCGAGCCGCGCGGCTCCGACGTGCTGGTCGGCGCGCTGCTGTGCGAGCCGCACTCCGCCGATTGCGCGGCCGGCGTCATCTTCTTCAACAATGTCGGCTACCTGGGCATGTGCGGCCACGGCACCATCGGCCTGGTCGCGAGCCTCGCGCACATGGGGCGCATCGGCGCCGGCGAGATAGGTGGGGAGGTCGGGAGCGTTCGGATCGAGATTGG
>DATMSN010000488.1:0-4379 GCA_035565375.1 Duganella sp.
TTCGATGTGGTACGGCGCCAGCACCGACGGATCGGCCGCCAGCTTTTTCAGCCAGGCGTTCTTGTATGGCGTAAACACCGAGAACACGCCGCCCGTCTGCGACAGCACGTCGCTTTTTTCAAAGACGACCTGGTCCTTGTAGCTGAGGAAGTGGCGGCCGGCATCCTTCAAGGCCCGCGCCACGGCGGCGTCGCGGGCGATCGCTTGCGGTTCATAATCGTGGTTGCAGAAGACGGCGTCGACGTCCAGTTCGGCCGCCAGCGCGGGGATGGCGGCGACCGGATCGGCGTGGCGCACGATCAGGTGGCCGCCCAGTTGCCGCAGCTCCGCCGCCACCTCGGCCAGGCTGGCGTGGATGAAGTCGACGCGGCGGTCGCGGCGCGGCAGCGCGTCCAGGATGGTCGTATCGTAGACAAAAACGCAATACACGGTCGCGCTGTCTTGCAGCGCCTGATGCAGCGCGACATGGTCGAACACGCGCAAATCGCGGCGCAGCCATACCAGGGACGATTTCAGTTTCATTCGGTCTGTGTCAATCTCGTGGTGGAACTCAATCATGGCCGCACCCTCAATTCAGTGTAAACTATCGGTGAGGGAGACAGCTGCTAGCGGCGCGATGTTACAGCATTTGTCCAGGACATAGTGGCGGCACGGTAAGATCATGCAGCCAGCACAGAGAGAGCAACGCGTATGAAGAAGAGCAAAATTGGCAAAACTCTAACTGTAGCCGGCCTGACAAAGGGCGAACGACAGGACGTAGCACAGGAGGACACCCAGGATAACGACGAACTGGGTTCCATCGGCGCCAGCGCGGTCCCATCCCTGAATCTGGCGAATCATTTCCTTATTGCAATGCCCTCCATGCAAGATCCGGTCTTCGGCGGCACGGTGGTGTATGTCTGCGAACATAATGAAAACGGCGTGTTGGGCGTGGTCATCAACAAACCCACCGATATGACGATGCAAGTGTTGTTCGAACGCATAGATTTGACGCCCGACGCCGGCTTCGAATCGCATGTGGACGAGCCCATCATGTTCGGCGGCCCGGTGCAGGACGACCGCGGCTTCGTGCTGCACACGCCGGGCAACCGCTACTCGTCGTCGCTGACGGTGACCAAGGACGTCGCCTTCACCACGTCGATCGACGTGCTCGAGGCCGTGGCCGCCGGCGACGGTCCGCCGCGCATGCTGGTGTCGATCGGCTACTCGGGCTGGAGCCCGGGCCAGCTGGAGGAGGAGATCGGCCGCAACGGCTGGCTCACGGTCGGCGCCGACCCCGAAATCCTGTTCAACCTGCCCATCGAGGAACGCTACACGGCCGCCATGCGCCTGCTGGGCATCGATCCGCTGATGCTCACGTCCGAGGCCGGCCATGCGTGAGTCCGGTCAACTGTGAGCGTCGACACCATCTTCGCTTTCGATTTCGGCGTCAAACGTATCGGCGTGGCCATGGGTAACACCATGATCCGCCAGGCCCAGCCAGTCAAAGTCATCTCCGCCATCGACAACGCCACGCGCTTTGCCGACATCGGCGCCTTGCTCGACGAATGGAAACCCGCCCGCCTCGTGGTCGGCCTGCCCATGCATCCCGATGGCGCCGAGCACGAGATGACGGCGCGCGCGCGCAAGTTCGCCAACCAGCTGCACGGCCGCTTCAACCTGCCGGTCGAGCTGGTCGACGAGCGCTACTCGTCGGCGGTCATTGCCGCCAAGCGCGGCGAGGTCATCGACGACCGCGCCGCCGCCATCATTTTGCAACAATATTTCGACGCAACCTAGCGAACCACCATGTCCACACTGAACCCCACCCAACTCGATGCCGAGGCGCTGTACGCGGCCTTGCTGGCCGACGTCAAGGCCGGCCTGGCCGGCGTCGCCGATGTCGCCATCGTCGGTATCCACTCCGGCGGCGCCTGGATCGCCGAACGCCTCGCGGCCGACCTCGGCCTGTCGGCCCGCTGCGGCGTGCTCGACGTCTCCTTCTACCGCGATGACTACGCCAAGAAGGGCTTGCCGGCCGAGGTCAAGCCGACCAACATCGGCTTCGACGTCGCCGCCGCCAACATCCTGCTGGTCGACGACGTGCTCTACACCGGCCGCACCACGCGCGCCGCGATCAACGAGCTGTTCGATTATGGCCGTCCGGCGCGCATCATGCTCGCCGCGCTGGTCGACCGCGGCGAGCGCCAGTTGCCGGTGGCCGCCGATTTCGTCGCCGCGCACGTGGCCGTGCCGCCGGGGCAGGCGCTGGTGCTCAAGCGCGCCGACGATGGACAATTCACGCTCACCCTAGACCACGCATAATCATCACGACCCCACACCATGCTCAATCCGCAACTGAATAAAAACGGCGAACTCCAGCACCTGCTGTCGATCGAGGGATTGCCCAAATCCATCCTCAATCACATCCTGGACACCGCCTCGTCGTTCGTCGGCATCTCCGACCGCGACGTCAAGAAAGTGCCGCTGATGCGCGGCAAGTCGGTGTTCAACCTGTTCTTCGAGAACTCGACCCGCACCCGCACCACCTTCGAGATCGCCTCCAAGCGCCTGTCGGCCGACGTCATCAACCTCAACATCCAGGCCTCGTCGGCCAGCAAGGGCGAATCGCTGCTCGACACCATCGACAACCTGTCGGCGATGCACGCCGATATGTTCGTCGTGCGCCACGCGCAGTCGGGCGCGCCGTACCTGATCGCCAAGCACTTGCACGACACCAAGCAGTCGCACGTGCACGTGGTCAACGCCGGCGACGGCCGCCACGCGCACCCGACGCAGGGCTTGCTGGACATGTACACGATCCGCCACTACAAGAAGGACTTCACCAACCTGACGGTGGCCATCGTCGGCGACATCCTGCACAGCCGCGTGGCCCGTTCCGACATCCACGCGCTGACCACCCTGGGCGTGCCGGAAGTGCGCGCCATCGGCCCGCACACCCTGCTGCCGGGCGGGCTGGAGCAGATGGGCGTGCGCACCTTCACCAACATGGAGGAGGGCTTGAAGGGCGTCGACGTGATCATCATGCTGCGCCTGCAAAACGAGCGCATGAGCGGCGCGCTGCTGCCGTCGGCGCAGGAATACTTCAAGAGCTATGGCCTGACGCCGGAACGGCTGGCGCTGGCCAAGCCGGACGCGATCGTCATGCACCCGGGGCCGATGAACCGCGGCGTGGAAATCGACTCGGCGGTGGCGGACGGTCCGCAGGCGGTGATCCTGCCGCAGGTGACGTTCGGCATCGCGGTACGGATGGCGGTGATGAGCATTGTGGCGGGAACGCAAGGATGAAAGCAGGAATGAACTCGATTAAAAATCTCCATATCAAGAACGGCCATCTGATCGACCCGGCCAACGGCATCGACGCCAAACACGACCTGTACATCGCCGACGGCAAGGTGCTGGCGGTGGGCGGCGCCCCGGCCGGCTTCACGGCCGACCACACCATCGACGCGGCCGGCATGATCGTCGCGCCCGGCTTCGTCGACCTGTCGGCGCGCCTGCGCGAGCCGGGCTACGAATACAAGGCCACGCTGGAATCGGAAATGCAGGCGGCGATGCAGGGCGGCGTGACCAGCCTGGTCTGCCCGCCGGACACCGACCCCGTGCTCGACGAGCCCGGCCTGGTGGAGATGCTCAAGTACCGCGCCAAGACCTTGAACCAGGCCAACGTGCACCCGCTGGGCGCGCTGACCGTCGGCCTCAAGGGCAAGGCGCTGACCGAGATGGCCGAGCTGACCGAGGCCGGCTGCATCGGCTTCGCCCAGGCCGAGGAGCCGGTCGAGGACACCAACGTGCTGCTGCGCGCGATGCAGTACGCCAAAACCTTCGACTACACCGTCTGGCTGCGGCCGCAGGACGCGCACATCGGCCGCGGCGGCATCGCCGCCAGCGGTCCGCTGGCCTCGCGCCTGGGCCTGTCGGGCGTGCCGGTGATGTCGGAAACGATCGCGCTGCACACCATCTTCGAACTGATGCGCTCGACCGGCGCCCGCGTGCACCTGTGCCGCATGTCGTCGGCCGCCGGCCTCGAGCTGGTGCGCAACGCCAAGAAGGAAGGCTTGCCGGTCACCTGCGACGTCGGCGCCCACCACGTCCACCTGACCGACGCCGACATCGGCTTCTTCGACTCGAACGCGCGCCTGACGCCGCCGCTGCGCAGCCAGCGCGACCGCGACGCCATCCGCCTCGGCCTGCTCGATGGCACCGTCGACGCGCTGTGTTCGGACCACACGCCGGTCGACGACGACGAGAAACTGCTGCCGTTCGGCGAGGCCTCGCCCGGCGCCACCGGGCTAGAGCTGCTGCTGTCGCTGACCTTGAAGTGGGCCGACGATTACGCCGCCGGCCAGCACCACGGCGCCGACAAGGCCGCCATGCGT
>DATMSN010000489.1:0-5080 GCA_035565375.1 Duganella sp.
GACTCGGTCCAGGCCCGGCCGGCGGCCGGCAGGTCCTCCGGATGGACGATGTCGGCCCAGCGCTCGCCGCTCAACCGGCCCGGCTGGGTGCCGGAATAGCGGTACACCTGGTCGTTGAACCAGTCCAGCGCGCCGCCGGCGTCGGCCGTCCAGACCTGGTTCGGGATGGTTTGCGACAGGGTGCGGAAGGTGTTCTCGCTGGCGCGCAGCAGGTTCTCGGCCATCACGCGGTCGGTCACGTCGGCGCCCTGCACGAAGATGCCCCACACCGCGCCGGCGGCGTCGCGCAGCGGCTGATAGACGAAGTCGAGGAAGCGCTCGCGCGCCGGCAAGTCGCCGCTGGCGGCCAGGAAGAACGGCACCGCCGTGCCGGACCAGGTCTCGCCGGACGCGTACAGCTTGTCGAGCAGGCCGACGAATCCCTGGCTGTCCGCCTCCGGCAGCGCCGCGCGCACCGGCAGGCCGATCACCTCGCGCTGGCCGACCAGCTCCATGTAGGCGGGATTGGCCGACGTGAACACATGCTCGGGACCGGCCAGCATCGCCATGAAGCCGGGCGCCTGCTCGAACATGATGCGCATGCGCTCGGCCTCGTTGCGCACGCGGTGCTCGGCCTTGACCTTGTCGGTGGTTTCGATCACCAGCACCATCACGCCGACCGGGGTGCCCTGCTCGTCCAGCACCGGCGAATAGTCGAGGTTCATCCACACCTGCTCCGGCCCGCCGTTGCGGTTCACCGTCAGCTCCTGGTCCTTGTAGGCCAGCGTGCGTCCCGCCAGGCCGACCCCGATCACATGGTCGTTGAAGTCGGCGATCTCCGGCCAGGCCTCGCGCACGTTGGCGCCCAGCGACATCGGATGGCGGCCGCCGGCGAACACCGCGTAGCCGTCGTTATAGATCATCACCCCTTGCTCGCGCATCAGCAGCACGATCGGCAACGTCGATCGCAGGATCAGCGCCACCGTCGTCTTGAGCGATTGCGGCCAGGCGTCGATCGGGCCGAGCGCGGTCCCGCTCCAGTCGTGGGAAGCGATGATGCGCGCGAGTTGGCCGCCGCCTTGCAGAAAGGGATAAGTCACAATGTCCGGAATATAAATGTTGTCCGGGAATTATAGTTTGTCCTGAACAGAAAAAGGCGGCGCGCACGCCAATACTGCATTGCCAAGGAAATAAAATCCGGATATAGTGAGAATAGGAATCATTATCATTAGAGAGGCGCATGGATATCCCTCAAGAATTGCGCAAGCTGGGCCTGAAAGCCACCCTGCCCCGCCTGCGCATCCTGCAGTTGTTCCAGGAATCGAAAAGCAAGCATCTGAACGCGGACGACGTCTACCGCCTGCTGCACGACGAACATATCGACATGGGGCTGGCCACCGTCTACCGGGTGCTGATGCAGTTCGCCGACGCCGGCATCCTGATCCGCCGCCACTTCGACTCGGTGGCCTCGGTGTTCGAACTCAACGAGGGTGGCCACCACGACCATCTGATCTGCACCAACTGCGGCAAGATGGAGGAATTCCTCGACGCCGAAATCGAGCGGCGCCAGGAGGCGGTGGCCAGGGAGCGCAACTTCGTGCTGCACGAGCACGCGCTGTCGCTGTATGGATTTTGCGGCGACTGCGCCGACCACATCAACCCGGCGGCGACAAGGAAGCTGCGGCGTTCCTGAGGCAGGCCAGCAGCTGGTCGGCGTCGAACGGTTTGCTCAGGAAGCAGCTGGCGCCGCCCTGCAGCGCGCGTTTGCGCAGCGCCGCCTCGGGAAAGGCCGTCATCAGGATCAGCGGCAGCGTATTGCCCTGGCGGCGCAACTGCTCCAGCAGCTCGATGCCGCTCATGCCGGGCATCTGCAGGTCGGTGATGATGCAATGGCACTGCCCGAGCGCGGCGCCACCGAGCAGCGCCTGGGCCGAGTCGTAGGCCTGCGCCGCGTAGCCGTAGGAGCGCAGCAGGCTGCTGAGGCCGACGCGCACCGCGTCGTCGTCGTCGACGATGGCGATATTACAAAAATGTGGTTCCGGATCAGACACTGGGTGCTCCCATGTTCGAACGGCGGCTCGCGGCCGTCCTGCGCATGGTGGAACGATACAGGCTCGCGGGCGGCAGGGAAATCATACGAGGGTATAGGTGGGGCGGCATGGGCCCGCCGGATGGGTTACAGTCTCGAAACGAAACTGTCAGGAGACGCGCAGATGAGCGATCTGGATTGGACCCCGGTCACGCACGACAGCTGTGGCGACGTGCAAGGACCTTTTTACCATGGCACCAAATACCGCCTCGAAGCGGGCACGCTGCTGGTGCCGGGTTTCGCCTCCAACTTCGAGGCGGGCCGGATCTCGAACAACGTGTATTTCTCGGCCCTGCTGGAACCGGCCGTGTGGGGCGCGGAACTGGCCACCGCGCTGGCCGGGATGCCGCAGCGCGGCCACATCTACATCGTCGAACCGACCGGCCCGTTCGAGGACGACCCGAACCTGACCAACAAGCGCTTCGCCGGCAACCCCACCCGGTCGTACCGGACGCGCCACCCGGTCCGTATCGTCGGCGAGGTGGCGGACTGGGCCGGGCACCCGCCGGAAGTGCTGCAACAGATGCTCGATGGCCTCAGGAAAAAAATGCGCCAGGGCCTGGCCGCCATCGAGGACTAGCACCGGCGGCCGCTATGCCGCCAGCTTGACCATTTCGCGGTACAGGTCGGCCTTGCCTTCGAAACCGATGCCCGGCAACTCCGGCAGCAGGATGTGGCCGTTTTCCACCCTGACGCCGTCCGGGAAGCCGCCGTACGGCTGGAACAGGTCCGGATAGGATTCGTTGCCGCCCAGGCCCAGGCCGGCCGCGATGTTCAGCGACATCTGGTGGCCGCCGTGCGGGATGCAGCGTTTCGGCGACCAGCCGTGTTCGCGCAGCATGTCGAGCGTGCGCAGGTATTCGACCAGGCCGTAGCTGAGCGCGCAATCGAATTGCAGCCAGTCGCGGTCGGCGCGCATGCCGCCGTAGCGGATCAGGTTGCGCGCGTCCTGCATCGAGAACAGGTCCTCGCCGGTCGCCATCGGGTTCTGGTAATAGTTGCGCAGCGTCGCCTGCAGTTCGAAGTCGAGCGGATCGCCCGGCTCCTCGTACCAGAACAAGTCGTACTGCGAGAGCGCCTTGGCGTAGGCGATGGCGGTGTCGAGGTCGAAGCGGCCGTTGGCGTCGACCGCCAGCTTCTGGCCGTCCTGCAGCACACCGAGCACCGAGTCGATGCGGCGCAGGTCCTCGTCGAGCGAGGCGCCGCCGATCTTCTTCTTCACCACCGTGTAGCCGCGGTCGATATAGCTGCGCATTTCGTCCTTCAGCTTGTCGTGGCTCTGGCCCGGATAGTAGTAGCCGCCGGCGGCGTAGACGAAGATGTCGCGCTCGGGCCTGCCGTCGCCGTAACGCTCGGCCAGCAGCTGGAACAGCGGCTTGCCCTCGATCTTGGCCACGGCGTCCCAGACCGCCATGTCGATGGTGCCGATCGCCACCGACCGCTCGCCGTGTCCGCCCGGCTTCTCGTTGGTGAACATGCAATTCCAGATCTTGTGGGGGTCGAGGTTGGCGCCGCTGTCGTCGACCAGGCTGGCCGGATCGGCTTCCAGCACGCGCGGGATGAAGCGCTCGCGCATCAGCTTGCCCTGGCCGTAGCGGCCGTTCGAATTGAAGCCGTAGCCGATCACCGGCTTGCCGTCGCGCATGACGTCGGTCACGACCGCGACCAGGCTCAATGTCATCTTGCTGAAATCGATGTAGGCGTTGCGGATCGGGGAACTGATCGGAACGGTTTTTTCGCGGATGTCGACGATTTTCATGGGATTTCTCCGGGATGGGTGGGTTGATCGGTGTATGGACCAAGCTTACTCTTAGAAGCCGGCGCTATAATGCCCTGCAAATGAAACCACTATTAACTACAAGTGAAAATTGAGACCGCCCCGGACCTGGTGTTCTTCGTGCTGCTGGCCAAGCTGGGCAGTATGTCGGCCACCGCGCGCGAGCTGGGCGTGACGCCGCCGGCCGTCACCAAGCGCCTGATGATGATCGAGCAGCGCCTGGGGGTGCGGCTGGTCAACCGCACCACGCGCCGGCTCAGCCTCACCGGCGAGGGCGAGAGCTACCTGGCCCAGGCGAGCCGGATCCTCGACAGCATCCGCGAAATGGAGGAGTCGGTGTCCAGCGCCCGGGCCGAGCCGAAAGGCCTGCTGCGGGTGAATGCCACGCCCGGGTTCGGCCGCACCATGATCGCGCCGCTGGTGTCGCGTTTCGCGCACGACCATCCGGAGGTGGAAGTCCAGCTGCAGTTGACCGACCGGCCGATCGGCCTGGTCGAGGAAGCCTACGACCTGGCGATCCGTTTTGGCGAACTGCCGGACACCCGCCTGAGCGCGCGCAAGCTGATGTCGAACAAACGGTTCCTATGCGCGTCGCCGGCCTACCTGGGCAGCGCCGGCGAGCCGCGCACGCCGCGCGAGCTGCACCGGCATCGCTGCATCCTGCATCGGCAGAACGACGACGCGTACGGCACGTGGAGACTGCTGAAGGGACAGACGGAGGAACTGGTCAAGGTCAGGGGCGCCGTCTCGAGCAACGACGGCGACGTCGTGATGAACTGGGCGCTGGAAGGCCATGGCATCGTGCAGCGGTCGGAATGGGACGTGGCGAAGTATCTGGCCAGCGGACGCCTGAAGGAAGTCATGCCGGGCTACACGCTGCCGCCCGCCGACCTGTATGTCTATTACCTGAGCCGACGCCATTTGCCCGCCAAGGTGCGCGCGTTTATCGATTTCCTGGCCGCCGAGTTCAAGGGGAAGTGAGCGCCACCGGCGCGCGCGGCGCTCAGGCCAGGCCCAGCGCCTCGGCCATGCGCACCAGGTCGGCGAAGGTCTTGGCTTGCATCTTGCGCATCGCGTTGCCACGGTGGATCTTGACGGTGATTTCGCTGGTGCCCACCTCGCCGGCGATCTGCTTGTTCATCAACCCGCGCGCCGCCAGCGCCATGATCTCGCGCTCGCGCGGCGTCAGGCTTTCGTAACGCGCCGTCAGCCCCTGCAGCGCGCCGTCGCGCCGG
>DATMSN010000490.1:0-1621 GCA_035565375.1 Duganella sp.
GGCGGCGATGGCGGATGACACGCCTCGGCGGCCGCTGCAGCAGGCGGTGGCGCTGGCCTACCAGAACGGCGCGCCGGCGCCGAAGGTCGTGGCCAAGGGCCGGGGGCTGGTGGCCGAGCAGATCATCGGCGTCGCCAAGGAGGCCGGCGTGTTCATCCACGAGTCCAAGGAACTTGTGTCTTTGCTCATGGATGTGGATTTGGATCAACAAATTCCGCCCACGCTGTATCGTACGATTGCGGAACTATTGGCCTGGCTATATCATATTGAATCAGCGCAAAAGTCCGGTTTGCCCCTTCCCGAGGCCCCGGACACCAGCCTCCCACCCACCGAGATTTGACGCCGCCCAGATGTATCCACACTTTCAGGATGTCGAATTGGAAAACTGGCACGATTTTGAAATCGAGTCGCGCAAGGAGATCGTTGCCCTGCTGCGCGGCATCGGTGATAAGAACCAGCTGATCCGCATGCTGATCCACGGGGAATCGGACGTCTGCGTCACCTCCATCCTCGACGTCGACGACCAGCTCGACACGGTCGTGCTCGACAGCTCGATCGACCCGGAGCAAAACAAGCGCATCCTGGCCTCGCAGCGGCTGTCGTTCGAGACCACGCTCGACAAGGTGCGCATCCTGTTCGCCGCGGAGCGCGTCGAACCGACCGTTTTCGAAGGCACTCCGGCCTTCAAGATGACGGTGCCGCCGACCTTGATCCGCCTGCAGCGGCGCGAGTTTTACCGCATCGCCACGCCGGTGACCAATCCGGTGCGGGTGGTGATCGCGCTGCCGGAGGAACTGGGCGGCATCACCACCTTCCCGCTGGCCGACATCAGTTGCGGCGGCATCGCCATTTTGGACAACAAGATGCTGCTGGGCGACGCCATCGGCAGGGAATACCTGAATTGCCGCATCGACCTGCCGGAGATCGGCCAGGTCACGACGGCGCTGCAAGTGCGCAACTCGCTCGATCTGACCCTGCTCAACAACAAGACCAACCGCCGTCTCGGGTGCGAGTTCGTCAACATCCAGCGCGGCATGCTGGCCTATGTGCAGCGCTACATCACCAAGCTCGAGAGGGAGCGCAACGCCCGCATCGCCGGCCTGGCTTGAGCGGTAGCGGGTGCAGGGAACGGGAAATTTCCGCAAAAACACGTAGGGCCGATTACGCTGCGCTAATCCGCCCTACGTGTTTTAGATGACGCGCGCTTGGTCTCAGCGGCGATAAGCGGCCCGGTACGCCGACGGCGACGTTTGCAACACGGTGCGGAAATGCTGCCGCAACGACAGCGCCGAGCCGAACCCCGCCTGCTGCGCCACCACCTCGATCGACGCGTCGCCGCTTTCCAGCATCCACTGCGCGTGCGCCAGCCGCTGGCCCAGCAACCACTGCTTGAACGAGGTGCCCGTCGCCTGGCGGAAATGGCGCGTGAAGTTGCGCCGGCTCATGGCCGCCCGCTCCGCCAGCGCGTCGATGCCGTGGGCCTGCTCCAGACGTTGCGTGACCCATTCCAGCACCTCGGCAAAACGCCCGTCGCTGCCGGACACCGGCAACGGCCGCTCGATAAACTGCGCCTGCCCGCCCTGGCGGTGCGGCGCGATCACCAGTTGCCGGGCGACCCGGT
>DATMSN010000491.1:0-3136 GCA_035565375.1 Duganella sp.
GGTAGGCAAAGCGCAAGCCCTCCTCCTGCTCGCCCCGCAGCGCGACCGCGAAGCCGGCCGCCGGCAGCATCGCGCCGATGATGCGGTGTACGCGCTGGAACAAGGCTGGCAGGTCGTCGCTGGCATGGGCGGCTTCGGAGATCGCGTACAGCGTGGATTGCATGCGTTCGGCCTGGCGGCTGGCGGTGACGTCGCGCGCCACGGCCACGCGCAGCTGGTCCGCCTCGGACCAGCGGGCCGACCACATGATGTGGACGATCTTGCCGTCCTTGCGGATGTAGCGGTTTTCGAAACGGGAGTTGGGCTGGCCGCCCATGATGGCGCGCGCCGCCGCCAGCGTGCGCTCGCGGTCGGCCGGCGCGACCAGCTCGATCATCCGCATGCCGACCATTTCCCGGGGAGCGTAGCCGAAGATGCGCTCGCAGGCGGAGCTGACAAACACGAACCGGCCGTCCGCATCGACCATGCAGACGGCGTCCATCAGCAAGTCCGTAAACCGGGAGATCGTGTCGGCGGTAGATTTATGCATATCGCCTGATTCTAGTCCTGAATACCGACGGCATGGCGTTCTGCCACAGAATGTTGCAAAAAAGTAACAAATAAAGCTTAAACGATCTCGGCGGCGTAAGCCGTCGTTAAAGCTTCACCGATTTAAGCTGCTCGCGCAGCCAGCGATGGCCGGCGTCGTACTCGCTGCGCGGATGCCAGGCCATCGCGATGGGGAACTCCGGCAATTCAAACGGCAGCGCGAGGATATCCAATTGCGCGGATGTCGCTGGCGCTGCGCCAGCATATAGCGCTCGCTGGACAAAGGCGCGGCTTTCAGCGCTGCCGGTATGGCCTGCGCGGCGGCCAGCAGCAAATCGCATTCGCCGCGCTCCATACGGCCGACGATGCCATCGAGGTCCGGCTCGCGGAAGCTGATGCGCAAGCCGTCGCCGCGCTGCGCCGCCATCGCTCGTACCAGTTCCACACCAAACATGGTCATCACATTGTCATTGGCGGCGACGGTAAAGGTGCGCTCGGCCGTGCTCGCGTCGAACGCCTCAGGATCGCGCACCACGTTTTCCAGCAGCCGCAACGCTTCCTGCAATGGCGCCCGCAGCGCCAGCGCGCGCGCCGTCGGCACCATGCCCCGGCCGCTTTCGGCCGGCACCAACAGCGGGATTACGGCGCGCGCGCTGCCGGGACACACGCCGGGACACACGGGCTATCTGGTGGAAAGTCGCGGCAAGCGCATGCTGTTCTGGGGCGATACGGTGCACGTGGCCGAAGTGCAGTTCGACCATCCCGAAATAACGATCGAATATGATGTCGACCAACCCGCGGCGGCGGCGGCGCGGCGCACCTTGCTGGACGAGGTGGCGGCCACTGGCGTGGTGGTGGCCTCGCCACATATTTCCTTCCCGGGACTCGGTCATCTGCGCAAGGTCGGCAAGAGCTACCGCTGGATCGCGCTACCCTACGACGACCGCGTGACGCAGTTGGCGCCGTGAACTGGTTCAGCAAGCCCTCCAGCTCCAGCCGCCGCCCCATCGCATTATCAACGGCCTGCGGCGGCACCGGCGATCAGACGTACCTCGCCCCAGGTCGCCACCATCGGCTGCATCGATTCCGGCTTCGCGCTCCGCACCACCAGCTCGATGATCTTCCTGCCCTTGATATTGGCCGTGATCGGGACCGCCTTGCCGCCCAATGTCGTCACCGGGCTTTCGGAAAGAAGTTTGCCATCTCCATAGACAAAAAACCGCACGCCCCGGCTCACGTTCCCCGAGGAATCATCGACGCCCACCGACGCCATCAGCAGCGCATGGTCAGCCTCGTTGCGGACTTGAATTCGTGAATTGGACAGGACGCCGATGCCGGAATCGAAGGACTGTCCGGCAATCTGCAGCGTCTGGCCGAACGGTGTAGTGTCCGCCTGTGCTCCGCCCCAGCCCGCGTACTGGGGACGCGATCCCCCGGAGCGGGTGCTGGTCCAGGGGTCGATCATGCGATGGATGGTCGGATCGAGCTCCGGTTGCCGGGTTCCATCGACAGCGACATTGATCGAACCGGGAATTTCCGACAGGTAGACGCCGTTCAACAGCTGCCGCTTGCCCGCCGCTTCAAACACCCGCGTCTCGTGCGGCGCCAACGTAAACGCCTTTTCGCCGCTGAACGTCACACTCTCTTTCGCCCATAGGTCCCTCAGGACGATCGGTGTATCGTCGGACAACTTCAGATGCCTGGCGAGCAAAACGACGGGCGCTGGTGTCGCGCCGCGGTTGAACAGCGCCACGGCCTTGCGGTCCCCATCGCCGAGTGTCTTGACGATGATCTGTGCATCGTCGGAGTCGTAGGTCACCACACCCTGGTGCCCCGCCTTGTCCTGGTTGACGCGAATCAGGTCTGCGTTACCCAGCACGCCCAGCAGAGAAGCCGGACCGTTGCGGAGGTCGTAGCTGATCAGCAGCGGCGCATTGATCATCGCCCACAAGGTGAAGTGCGAGCGCGCCTCGACCAGGTGGTCGGCATCGAAAGCCTCGTGCCCGATGTGCAGGATGTCGGGATCGTTCCAATGGCCGGGACCGGCGTATAGCGCGCGCTTGGCCGCGCTGTCGAAGTTATGCAGCATGCTGGTCCAGCTCGGCGTAATGTCGCTGCTGGTGCGCCACAAGTTGCCGACGTCCTTGCCCCACGAACGGACATTCGCCATGCCCCAGGCGCAGATCGACAGGATGTAGTCGTTGTCCGAATTGGCAGCCTTGAGGGCGGTGGCAACCGCCTCGTACCGGGTCCGCACGGCGTCGCTATCGGTGCGATTGATCGAGCCGCGGTCGATCAGCGGGGCGAAAGCGCGGTATTGCTGCTGTGCCACCAATGTCGAGCCTGGCACGAAGTCGGCGAGCCCGCAGGCGTCGATCTTGATGTAATCGAATCCCCAATCCTTGAAATACAGATTGATATCTTGCTCGACATGTCCGTCAAGTCCGATTTCGCGCTCGGCCGTCGTGCCTTGCGGCAGATTGGGCGAATGCAGGTCATAGGCCTGCGAGCAGGCATTGCGGCCAATGTCGGTATAGATGCCTGCTTTCAGTCCCATGGCGTGGAGCTTGTCGGTAAAAGGCCTGAAGCTGGTGCCGTCCTTTCCTCC
>DATMSN010000492.1:0-6992 GCA_035565375.1 Duganella sp.
GTCCCTACCTGCACCGCGAGCTGGAACTGACCGGCGCGGCCATGGCGATGACGTTCGGCCAGCATGCCGCCAAGGGGCTGATGATGGGGCCGGCCGCGCGCGGCAAGGTGATGCGCTACGGCGCCGCCGGGTTGCCGGTCGTGGCGACCTACCATCCGGACGACCTGCTGCGCCGTCCCGAGGACAAGGCCAAAGCCTGGGGCGACCTGTGCCTGGCGAAGGCGGCCCGTGACTAGGCAGCCGCCCACGCCGCCCGACACCGCGTCCGATAGCTATCAGGCGCGTTTCGAGCGGCGCTGGGGCCATCTGACGCGGCCCCATGTGCGCGCGCTGGCCTGGCTGCTGGACGCGCCCGACCTGCTCGACGCCGCCTCGCCGCACTGGCAGGGGCGTATCGCCACCGTGGGCGCGATGACGCAGGACACCGCCGACTGGCTGGCCGCGCTGGAGCAGGATCCGATTCCGCTGGACGCGGCGCTTGGCACGCGGCATTACTCCCGGCTCGGGCTGTACGCGGAAAAGCTGATGGCCTTCTATTTCGCCGAGCACGGCAAGCTGGTCGCGCACGGCTTGCAGGTGCGCGCCAACCGCAACGACACGGTCGGCGAGTTCGACTTCCTGCTGCGCGACGGCGACGATCTGGTGCACCTGGAGTTCGCCACCAAGTTTTATCTGCTCGACGACGACAACGCCGGGGCCGGGTTCAACGGCTTGATCGGCCCCAATCTTGCCGATACCCTGGGCGCGAAGATGCGCAAGATTTTTGACAAGCAACTGTCGCTGGCCCGGCATCCGGCCGCGCAGCCGCTGCTGCCGCAACCGGTGGCGCGGGCGCTGGCGCTGGTCAAAGGGTGGTTGTTCTATCCGGGCGACGAGGGCGAGCGCGGCATGGCCGGCATCTCGCAGCCGCACTGCAATGGTTTCTGGATGACGATGGGGCAGGCGCCAAGCCTTCAGGGTGAGCGGTTCGTTATCATGCGCCGGTTGTTGTGGCTGGCGCCGTTGAAGGCGGGCCTGGACCAGGCGATGAGCAGGGACGAGTTGCTGGCGGCGTTGGACGAGCAGATGACCAAGATCAGCGCGCCGGTAATGGTGGCGGTGATGCGGGAGGCGGGCGGTTGGCTGGTCGAGCAGCGGCGCGGGTTTGTCGTGCCCGACGATTGGCGGGCGCGGGCCGCGCAGCGCCGCCAGGATGGCACATTGCCGACTTAAGGCACTAACCGAAATCGGTGCGATGGGTGCGATGGGGTCAAGTCTAACATTGGTGCGATGGGGTCAAGTCTAACATTCGTACACGTACTCAGCCGCAGTTTTAAAACCGTCGAGTTCGTGTACGAATGTTAGACTTGACCCCCAGCGCATTAGACTTGACCCCCTGCGCCTGCTCCAAGCAGGCGCTGGGCGGCAATCCCATCCAAGATCAGGTCGAGGCCGGCCACGAAGTCCGCGCGGTCATCGTGTTCGCGCAATTGCGTGGCCATGCTGCGCGTAAAGGGGTACGCATCGGCATCGAGTTGCGACCACCGCAGCCCCATCGCGTCCAGGAATGTTGAACGATCCAGCCCGCGCCGCTGTCCGATGCGGGCATTGGCGGCGTTCTGTCCGGCCACGCCGACGATATAGCTGAACAGGGTGGAGGTGGCCGACCACAGCGCGCGCTCTACCACGTCCATCGCTTGCACCTGTTGCCCGATGCCTTCCAGGATACGCACCGTCGGCATACTCCCCGGCGCGCGCGCCAGTTCCGCGCCGACCCATGGATGCGCGTCGATCGCATCGAACAGTTCAAGGCCGATGGCGCGCAGCCTTCCCTGCGGTGTCGCCGCTGTCACTGTTGCCTCCATTGCCCGCGCCACGACCGCATCGCAGGCGGCGTTGACCAAATCATCCTTGTTGGCGACATGGAAATATATCGCGCCGGCGCCGGTGGTCAGCGCCATGGCGAGGGCGCGGAAGGTCAGGCCGCTTTCGCCCGCGCTGTCCAGCAGCGCGATGGCCGCGTCAATAATGGTTTCGCGCGTCAGCGCCGCTTCTCCGCGTTGCGCGCGGCGGGTGTTCTTGGTCATGGCGGATCTTGACACGAACGGCAGAGTATTTCAATATATAGTGGAACGACGTTCCATAAGTATTGATCTCATAAAGGCAACAAGATGACTCCAGCTATCACCATCATCGGCGCCGGCCTCGGCGGCCTGATGCTCGCCCGTGTCCTGCATGTGCACGGCATCGCCGCCACGATCTACGAGGCCGATGCGTCGGCCCATGCGCGCACCCAGGGCGGCATGCTCGACATCCACGACTACAACGGCCAGCCGGCCCTCAAGGCGGCCGGGCTGTACGACCAATTTGTCGGGCTGATCCATCCGGGCGGCGAGGCGGTCCGGGTACTGGGCAAGGAGGGTGCGCTGCTGTTCGCGCAAGCCGACGATGGCAGC
Organism: Duganella sp.; assembly: GCA_035565375.1. Taxonomy (GTDB): domain Bacteria; phylum Pseudomonadota; class Gammaproteobacteria; order Burkholderiales; family Burkholderiaceae_D; genus Rugamonas. The sequence continues at coordinate 2,436 of DATMSN010000492.1, forward strand.
GGTGGACGGCCAGAGGTCTTACGGGGCGAGTTGCGCAGGATCCTGCTCGAATCGCTGCCCGCGAACGCCATCCAGTGGGGCCGCAAACTCACCGGCATCGCCGCGCTTGCCGATGGTGAACATGTCGTGACGTTTGCCGACGGCACACGCGTGACGACGCGATTGCTCGTGGGTGCCGATGGCGCCTGGTCGAAGGTGCGCCAGCTGCTGACCGACGCCAAGCCGGTGTATTCTGGTAAGACCTTCATCGAAACATTTTTGTTCGACAGCGACACCCTCTATCCGGAAACCGCACAAGCGGTTGGCGGCGGCGCGCTGTTTGCGATGGCAGGCGGCCAGGGCCTCTTTGCGCACCGCGAGCCGAACGGCGTGCTGCATACTTACGCGGCCTTGAATAAGCCGCAGGGCTGGGCCGCCGGCATCGATTTTAGCGATCGTGGCCAGGCCCTGGCCCGCGTCGCCGCTGAATTTGACGGCTGGGCGCCTGCGCTCACTACCCTGATCACCGCCAGTGCCACCGACCCGGTACCGCGCGAGGTGGTGTCCTTGCCTATCGAGCACACATGGGCGCGCACGCCTGGCGTGACGCTGGTTGGCGACGCGGCGCACCTGATGGTGCCGTCCGGCGAAGGGGCGAACCTGGCGATGTTCGATGGCGCGGAGTTGGCCAAGGCGATCATCGCTCATCCGGGCGATATCGAGGCGGCGCTGGCCGCCTATGAATCCGAGCTGTTTCCCCGCGGCGCGCTCGCCGCGGCAGAGGCGGTCGGCGTCTTCGATGCCTGTTTCGGTCCGAATGCGCCGCAGAGCTTACTTGACATGTTCGCCGGCGCCGCTGCTTGATCGGCTAGCGCCAGCGTTTCGTCATCAATGTTTGGCTTCGCCGATCAGGCTGACCGAGTCGAACTCGCGCTGATTGGCCAGGTGCTTGCGCAAGATGATGAACATCGTGCCGGCCAGGAACAGGCCGAAGATCAGGATGATGATGTCCAGATTCAAATGGCCGCGCAGCATCAGCGAGTACGCCGCCAGCATCACCAGGATCGACAGGTTCTCATTGAAGTTCTGCACCGCGATCGAGTGGCCGGCGCTCATCAGCACGTGGCCGCGGTGCTGCAGCAGCGCGTTCATCGGCACCAGGAAGAAGCCGCCCAGCAGACCCACCAGCACCAGCAGCGGATAGGCCAGCATCACCGAATTGACCATGGTCATGCCCATGACGATGACGCCCATGGCGATGCCGACCGGGATCACCGTGAGCGATTTGCGCAACGTGATCGAGCGCGCCGAGATGACCGCGCCCGCCGCCACGCCGATCGCGACCACGCCGACCAGGCTGGTCGCTTGCTCGTAGCTGAGCTTGAGCGTGCGGTTGGCCCATTCCAGCACGATGAATTGCAAGGTCTGCGCCGCGCCCCAGAACAAGGTGGTCACGGCCAGCGAAATCTGTCCCAGCTTGTCTTTCCACAGCATGCTGTAGCAGTTGGCGAAGTCGGTCACCAGCTTGATCGGGTTGCGTTCCTGATGGCCGTAGCGGCAGCCGGTGTCGGGGATGCGGGTGTTGAAGATGGCGGCCAGGACATAGATGCCCACCACCACGCACAGCGCCGATTGGGTCGGCGTGGTGATGCCGGTGTCGATCAGCGGCAGGTCGAAGCCGAGCAGGTAGGACGAGACCCGGCTGCCCACCAGCGCGCCGCCCATGACGGTGCCGAAGATAATCGACATCACGGTCAGGCCCTCCACCCAGCCGTTGGCGGCGACCAGCTTTTCGGCCGGCAGCAGCTCGGTCAGGATGCCGTACTTGGCCGGCGAATAGACGGCGGCGCCGAAACCGACGATGGCATAGGCGAGCAACGGGTGGACATTGGCGAAAATCAGCAGGCAGCCGCCAACCTTGATCAGGTTGGAGATGAACATGACTTTGCCCTTGGGCATCGAATCCGCGAAGGCGCCGACAAAAGCGGCCAACAGCACGTAAAAGAGCGTAAATGAGAGCTTCAACAAGGGTGTGATCCACCCCGGCGACTTCATAGTTATCAGCAGGTCAATCGCAACAAAGAGCAACGCATTATCCGCCAGCGACGAAAAAAACTGCGCTGCCATGATGGTATAGAAACCACGATTCATTCTGGGATGCCTGAAAGCTTGTATTGGCTTGCTTTATACCACGCTTTGATCGGAACCCCAAGAATTGAGCAGTGCGGTTGGCGCGGGCGCACGGTAAAATACGGCTCCACTCTTTTTACCAAAGATAGCACTATGCCAAGGCCGATCGTCGCGACCATCCACATCGCATCCCTGCAGCACAATCTGGCGCGCGCCAGGGCGTGCTCCCCCGGCGCCAAGGCGTGGGGCGTGCTCAAGGCCAATGGCTACGGCCATGGCCTGGAGCGGGCGATGCGCGGCTTCGCCGACGCCGACGGCCTGGCGCTGATCGAGTTCGACAACGCGGTCCGGCTGCGCGAGATGGGTTGGAAGAAGCCGATATTGCTGCTAGAGGGTTTCTTCGGTCCGGACGATTTGAACACCATGGCCGGCTACAACCTGCAGGCGGCGGTCCATTGCGACGAGCAGCTGGCCTGGCTGGAGGCGGCCCAGGAGGCGCTGACGGAACGCGGCATCAAGCTCGATCTGCACCTGAAAATGAACACCGGCATGAACCGCCTCGGCTTCATGCCGGACGTGTTCGCCGCCGCCCACGCGCGGCTGGTGGCCATTTCCTGCGTCGGCAGCATCACCTTGATGACCCACTTCGCCAACGCCGACGACGCCACCCATCCGCTGATGCCGATCGCCGAGCAGATCCGTCGCTTCGAGGCGGCGGCGGCCGGCCTGCCGGGCATGCGCAGTTTGTCGAACTCGGCGGGCGTGCTGCGCCAGGACGAGCTGGTCGGCATCCTGCGCAACGACTGGGTGCGTCCCGGCATCATGCTGTACGGCGGCACGCCGGGCGGCAAATCGGCCGACGACTACGGTCTGCTGCCGGCCATGACCTTGAGCAGCGAGATCATCGGCGTGCAGTCCATCGCCGCCGGCGACGTCGTCGGCTACGGCAGCCGCTTCCAGGCCGAGGGGCCGATGCGGGTCGGCGTGGTCGCCTGCGGCTATGCCGACGGCTATCCGCGCCACGCGCCGGTCGACACCCCGGTGCTGGTCGACGGCGTGCGCACCCGCCTGGTCGGACGCGTGTCGATGGACATGCTGACGGTCGACCTGAGCGACTTGCCGCAGGCGAAGATCGGCAGCAAGGTGACGTTGTGGGGCAAGGGCTTGCCCGTCGACGAGGTGGCCGACGCGGCCGGCACCATCGGCTATGAGCTGATGTGTGCGCTGGCGCAGCGTGTCACCGTCGTCGAGGACTGAGCATGGCCAAGGCGAAGACCAATTACACCTGCACCGAATGCGGCGCCATCGCCACCAAATGGACCGGGCAATGCTCGTCGTGCCAGCAGTGGAACACGATGGTCGAGACGCTCGTCGAGACCGGTGGCAACAACCGCTATTCGCAGCCGCAGCACATGGCGCTGGCGCAGACGGCACCGGTGCTGTCGCTGGCCGATATCGACGCCATCGACGTGCCGCGCTTCGGCACCGGCATCGAGGAATTCGACCGCGTGCTCGGCGGCGGGCTGGTGGCCGGCGGCGTGGTGCTGATCGGCGGCGACCCCGGCATCGGCAAGTCGACCTTGCTGTTGCAGGCGCTGGCCAATCTGTCGCACCTGAAAAAAGTGCTGTATGTCAGCGGTGAGGAGTCCGGCGCCCAGATCGCGCTGCGCGCCAAGCGCTTGCAGGTCGACGCCCGCGATCTGAAGCTGCAGGCCGAGATCCAGCTGGAGAAAATCCTCGGCACCCTGGCCGACCTCAAGCCCGACGTGGCGGTGATCGACTCGATCCAGACCGTGTATTCGGACGCGCTCAGTTCGGCGCCCGGATCGGTGGCGCAGGTGCGCGAATGCGCCGCGCAGCTGACCCGGGTGGCCAAGCAGACCGGCATCACCATCATTCTGGTGGGCCACGTGACGAAGGAGGGCGCGCTGGCCGGCCCGCGCGTGCTCGAGCACATCGTCGACACCGTGCTGTATTTCGAGGGCGACAACCATTCGAGCTTCCGCCTGGTGCGGGCGATCAAGAACCGCTTCGGCGCCGTCAACGAGCTCGGCGTCTTCGCCATGACCGAAAAGGGGCTCAAGGGCGTGTCGAATCCGTCGGCGCTGTTCCTGTCGCAGCATGACAACCAAGTGCCCGGCTCGTGCGTGATGGTGACGCAGGAGGGCACGCGCCCGCTGCTGGTGGAGATCCAGGCGCTGGTCGACGCCAGCCACCTGCCCAACGCGCGCCGCCTGTCGGTCGGCCTGGAGCAGAACCGGCTGGCGATGCTGCTGGCGGTGCTGCACCGCCACGCCGGCATCGCCGCCTTCGATCAGGACGTGTTCATCAACGCCGTCGGCGGCGTCAAGATCACCGAACCGGCCGCCGATCTGGCCGTGTTGCTGGCGATTAACTCGTCGATGCGCAACAAGCCGTTGCCGCGCGGCTTCGTCGTGTTCGGCGAGG
>DATMSN010000493.1:0-2460 GCA_035565375.1 Duganella sp.
CGCCTCGACCGGGGGGCCGATGGCCGTGTCCAAGATGCTGGCCGGCTGGACGCCGCCGCGCGGCTGCGCCATCGTGGTGGTGCAGCACATCGACCAGCACTTCGCCGACAACTTCGCGCGCTGGCTCGGCGAGCAGCTCGACATGCCGGTGCGCGCGGCCGAGGAAGGCGACGAGCTGGCCGCCGGCACCGTCCTTGTCGCCAAGAGCAACGATCACTTAACGCTGGATCAAAATTACCGCTTGCGGTACGATGCCAATCCCAAGGAGTACGCCTACCGGCCGTCGGTCGACGTGTTTTTCCATTGCGTCGCCCAGCACTGGAAGGGCGAGGCGATCGGCGTGCTGCTGACCGGCATGGGCCGCGACGGCGCCGAGGGCCTGCTGGCGATGCGCCGCGCCGGCCACACCACGATCGCGCAGGACCAGGCCAGCAGCGCCGTCTACGGCATGCCGCGCGCGGCCGCCGAACTGGACGCGGCGCAGATGGTGCTGCCGCTGACGAAGATAGGCCCCGTTTTGCGCAGCACCCTGGGCAGCCGCTGATGCGCGCGCCCCCGACACTTAAAGAGAACAGCGATGTCCGAAGCACACGTATCCACAGCAGATCAGGAAGCGACGCTGACCGCCTTCAAGGTCCGCGTCCTGCTGGTGGATGACCAGTTGATCATCGTCGAAGCGGTGCGCCGCATGCTCAGCGACCAGGCCGATATCGAATTCCATTACGTGACCGACGCCGCGCTGGCGCTGCAAACGGCGTCGCAGCTGCAGCCGACCGTGATCCTGCAGGACCTGGTGATGCCCACCATCGACGGTTTCGGCCTGATCAAGGTCTACCGCGACGAGGAATCGCTGCGCCATGTGCCGGTGATCGTGCTGTCGGCCAAGGAGGACCCGAAACTGAAGGCGCACAGCTTCGCCACCGGCGCCAACGACTACATGGTCAAGCTGCCCGACAAGCTCGAGCTGCTGGCGCGCGTGCGCTATCACTCCGGCGCCCATATCAGCCGCCTGCAACGCGACCAGGCGTTCCGCTTCCTGCGCGAGAGCCAGAAGAACCTGGCCGACGCCAACATCGAACTGCAAAAACTGGCGGCGATCGACGCGCTGACGGGCATCGCCAACCGCCGCCGCTTCGACCAGACCATGCAGACCGAATGGCAGCGCGCGCAGCGCGAGAAAAAACCACTGACGCTGCTGATGTGCGACGTGGATTTCTTCAAGCTGTATAACGACAGCTTCGGCCACCTGGCGGGCGATTTGTGCCTGAAGAAGGTGGCCGCGGTATTGACCGAACATTTGAAGCGCCCCGCCGATCTGGCGGCGCGCTACGGCGGCGAGGAATTCGCCATCATCCTGCCGGAGACACCACTGACCGGGGCACTGATCGTGGCCGAGTCATGCCGCCGACACCTGGAACAGCTAGCCATCGAGAATCCCCAGGCCACCACCGAGCGCTCCTCCGTGACGATGTCGATCGGCGTGGCCAGCGTGATCCCTTCGCCGTTGTCGGGCGTCGAGGATCTGATCGAACTGGCCGACCAGGCGCTGTACGCCGCAAAAAACGGCGGCCGCAACCGCGTCATGTGCGCGGACGGCCCGCCTCCCGCATCCCCCTAAGTCCAACAAGGAAAAACAGCAGCATGAGTGCTCAATTTGATCAAGTCAGCGTCGTCAAGAAATCGAACATCTACTTCGACGGCAAATGCGTCTCGCACAATATCATCCTCGCCGACGGCAGCAAGAAGAGCGTCGGCGTCATCTTCCCATCGAGCCTGACCTTCAACACCGGCGCGCCGGAGACGATGGAAATCACCGGCGGCGTGTGCAAGGTGCGCCTGGCCGGCGCCAGCGAATGGCAGACCTACGGCGCGGGTCAGGAATTCAAGATCGAAGGGAATAGCCATTTCGACATCGAGACAGTGGAAACCGTCGATTACGTCTGCCACTTCGGCTAGGCGCCGCGCGTCGACGGCATCCGCGGTACGCACACCCCGGATCCACGTAGGGCGGATTAGGCGGCACGCCGTAATCGGCCATGCATGAGCCGCCTGCGGAGCATGCATGGCCGATTACGCTGCGCTAATCCGCCCTACGTGATTCAGACGAACACCGGCTCCGGCTCCAGCTCCACGCCATAGCGCTCTTGCACATCGGCCTGTATCGCCCGCGCCAGCGCCACCACGTCGGCGCCGGTCGCGCCGCCGTTGTTGACCAGCACCAGCGCCTGCTTCGGATACACCCCCGCCGCGCCCAGATTCCTGCCCTTCCACCCGCACTGGTCGATCAGCCAGCCGGCCGCCAGCTTCTCCGTGCCGTCCGGCTGCAAATGATGCACCAGCGCCGGAAAGCGCGCCAGCAGCGCCGCGCACTGCGCGCCCGTCACCACCGGATTTTTGAAGAAGCTGCCGGCGTTGCCGATCACCGCAGGATCGGGCAGTTTGCGGCGGCGGATCGCCACC
>DATMSN010000494.1:0-1596 GCA_035565375.1 Duganella sp.
CGGCGGCGGCGCAGACGGCCAGCAGCAGCGCCGATACCCAGCTTTTCTTCATCTCGACCATCCTCTTTGACACACATCAATTGCAACCATAATTTCCATAGGGAAAATATGCCATATAATATCCATCGCCACGCCCGCGCCCGAAAAATGCCTTCATGACAACCGATCTCGCCACACCAGACACCCCGCCGCAGGACGCCCCCCTGGAATTCTGGGAGCAACGCATCAAAGCCAGCCGCTGGTTGATCACCAAGACCACGGCGCTGGGCGCGTCGGCGGCCGTGCTCGGCGTATTGGGCCAGGGCTGGCTGGAGCACGCGGCGCCGCTGTTTCCCTTCATCAGCCAGAATTATGGCATCTGGCAAGCCGGCTATCTGCTCTCCCTGCTGATCATTTTCTTCATCTGGGCGGCCGCGATGCGGCAAAAATTTGGGCTGCTGGAAAACAGCAAGAAGGGTTTTCAAGTGCAGTTGCGCATCGCCGAGTATAACGAGCGCCGCGCGCAACAGGCGCAGGAAGCCAGGGAGCGGCGCCAGAAGCTGGAAGAGGACCGCGATCCGGTGCTGTTCTTCAAGAGCGCCACGCGCAGCAAAAAGTTCGACTATTAAGTCGCCTCACTCGTAGCGCAGGCAATCGACCGGCAGCAGCTTCGACGCCCGCCGCGCCGGGTAAAAACCGAAGAACACGCCCACCAGGCTGGAAAAACCGCACGCCACCACCACCGCCTGCAAGGTGATGAACACCTCGAACTTGCCGGTCGAGGTGATCGCGGCCGCCGCCGCCGTGGCCAGCACGATCCCGAACACCCCGCCCACCAGGCAGATCACCACCGCCTCCGTCAGGAACTGCAGCAGCACGTCGCGCGGCTTGGCGCCGATCGCCATGCGGATGCCGATCTCGCGGGTGCGCTCGGTCACCGACACCAGCATGATGTTCATGATGCCGATGCCGCCGACGATCAGCGAAATCGCGCCGATCAGGCCAAGCAGCGCGGCCAGGCCGCCGCTGATGGTCTTGGCCGTTTCCGCGAACGAGGCCAGGTTATCGATGCGGAAGTCGTCCGGCTGCTCGAACTTGATGTGGTGGCGGTCGCGCAGCGTTTCGTTGATGTCCTGGATGGCGTCCTGCAGGTTGCCGCCGGACTTGCCCTGGGCGACCACGTAATGCACATTGCCGGGGAACTGCATCTTGACCAGGTTGGCGGCGGCGGCGGTGATCGGCACCAGCACGTAGTCGCTCAAGTCGCCGCCGTCGACCTGCTTGCCCTCGCCGTACAGCACCCCCACCACCTGGAACGAGACGTTCTCGATGCGGATGTATTTGCCCAGCGGGTCGATCTTGTAGAAGAACTGGTCGGCGATCTTGCGGCCGATGACCACCATGCGCGCGGCCGAGCGCATGTCGGCGTCGCTGAAAGCGCTGCCCTTGTCGATCTTCCAGCCGCGGATCTTGAACATGTCCGGACTGACGCCGTGCACCGTCTTCGACGCGCTCTCGTTGCCGACCGCCAGATTGAAGCCGCCCTGCAGCGTGGGCGCGGCGCCGGCCAGCGACGGCAGCCGGTTCAGCGCCGCCGCGTCGAGCATCGTCAGTGCC
>DATMSN010000495.1:0-4255 GCA_035565375.1 Duganella sp.
CGATCTGCGGCAGGCGCTGCGTGCCGCCGGCGCCCGGCAGCAGGCCGAGTTTGACTTCCGGCAGCGCGATCTGCGCGCCGGGCATGGCGACCCGGTAGTGGCAGCCGAGCGAGAGCTCCAGGCCGCCACCCATGCACACCGTGTGGATCGCCGCCACCACCGGCTTGGTCGAGCCCTCCGCCGTGGCGATCAGCGTGTGCAGGCTGGGCTCGGCAAGCGCCTTGGGCGAATTGAATTCCTTGATGTCGGCGCCGCCGGAGAACGCCTTGCCGGCGCCGGTGATGACGATCGCCTTGACCGCGTCGTCCGCCAGCGCCCGCTGGATGCCGTCGACGGCGGCGGTGCGCGTAGCCAGTCCCAGCCCGTTGACGGGCGGATTGTTGAGGGTGACAACGGCGACGGCGCCGTGGACTTGATATTCAGCGGTCATGTCTCTTCCTTATTGTTGTGTGAACGGAACGAACCCACTATACCGTAAAAAAGAACGATCGTACCGTAAATCGCGCCGGCGCGCAGCCGCTTTTGAATGCGGCGGCAACGCCTTTAAACGCGGCGAAAACCGGGGCCTGGCGTGGAAAATAAGGTACACCGGAAAACCCGAATTGAATGGCTCGGCTTGTTTTTTAACTTAATTAAGGGAAATAATATAACCCGGCGCCGGGAATCGAAAGGGGCGCGCAACATTATCTACCGATTATTATTATCTAATGCATAGGAATTTTATGGACGCGCATACCCAGGCGATTCAATCCGGCGACCAGGATTTACAAGCGATTAACACCGCGCTGAACCGGGTGCAAGCGCTCATCGAGTTCGACCTCGACGGCAACATCCTGCACGCCAACGAGAATTTCCTGGCCACGGTCGGCTACACGCTGGCCGAGGTCCAGGGCCGCCACCACGCCATGTTCTGCGACCCCGAGTACGTCAAGACCCCCGAATACAAGGACTTCTGGGCCCGCCTCGGCCGCGGCGAATACGACCGCGGCGACTACAAGCGCCTGGGCAAGGGCGGCCGCGAAGTGTGGATCAATGCGTCCTACAACCCGATCATCGACGCCGACGGCAAGGCCTACAAGATCATCAAGTTCGCCACCGTCATCACCGATGCCAGGCTCAAGAACGCGGAGTACGAAAGCAAGGTCGCCGCCATGTCGAAGGCGCAGGCGGTCATCGAATTCGACATGACCGGCCATGTGCTGTGCGCCAACGACAACTTCCTCGACGTGATGGGCTACACCATCGACGACATACGCGGCGAGCACCATCGGATGTTCTGCGAACCAGAATACGCCAGCGGGTCGGAATATAAACGTTTCTGGCAAAAGTTAAATCGCGGCGAATTCGATTCGGGCCGCTATAAACGAATTGGTAATAATGGCAAAACAGTATGGATACAGGCGACTTATAATCCCATCCTCGATTTGAATGGCAAACCATATAAGGTGGTGAAATTTGCCACCGATATCACCGCGCAAGTGAATCTGGAGGATTCCGTGGCGGCCCAGGCCGCCACCGACGGCGCCAAGATCAAGCGCCTGCTCGAATCGGTCGAGCGCGCCGCCGCCGGCGACCTCACCAGCACCATCGCCATCGACGGCGACGAACCGCTCGACCACCTGGCCGGCGGCATCAGCAAGATGATCGCCGACCTGCGCAAGGTGATCGGCCAGGTGGTGGCCTCGGCCAACGGTTTCGCCGAGGCCGCGACCACCATCGCCGAACGCTCCGGCGGCGTGGCCATGGGCACCCAGGCGCTGGGCGCGACGGTCGAGGAGATGAACGCCTCCATCGACGGCCTGACCAACTCGATCAACATCATCGCCGGCAACACCTCCAGCGCCGACACGCTGGCCAAGGACACCCAGCACGAAGCCGAAGCCGGCGCCAAGGCGGTGGCCAAGTCGATCGAGGCGATGGACCTGATCAACCGCTCGTCGGAGGACATCGGCGAGATCGTCAAGGTCATCAGCGAGATCGCCAACCAGACCAATATGCTGGCCTTCAACGCCGCCATCGAGGCCGCGCGCGCCGGCGAGCACGGCCTGGGCTTCTCGGTGGTGGCCGACGAGGTGCGCAAGCTGGCCGAGCGCTCCTCGCAGGCGACCAAGGAAATCTCCAAGCTGATCAACGAATCGGTCAAGCGCGTCTCGGCCGGCAGCGAGATCTCGCGCCAGGCCAGCGACGCCTTCGACAAGATCGTCGCCGGCGTGGCCAAGACGACCATGGCCATCTCCGACATCTCCAAGGCCACCAACGAACAGCTGCTGACCGCGCGCGAAGTGAGCACGGCGGTGCAATACATCGCCGAGGAGGCCGAGAAGACGGCCGCCGCCTGCGACAGCATCGCCCGCTCGACCGAGGGCCTGAACCAGCGCGCCGGCGAGCTCAACACAACCGTCTCCGGCTTCGTGGTGTGAGTGTGGACGGCGGCGCGGGAATCCAGCCGGCCACGTTGTCGGCGCTGATCGCGCTGGTGCGCGAGCACACCGGCATCGCCATGACCGACCGCAAAAGCACCTTGCTGGAGCGGCGGCTGCGCCCCCGCATGCAGGCGCTCGACATCGGCAGCTACCAGGGCTATGTGCAAAGGGTGCGCGACGACCGCGCCGAGGTGCCGCACTTTATCGACCTGGTGACCACCAACGACACGCAATTCTTCCGCACGCCGCACGTGTGGGACTACGTCGAGCGCGAGTTCCTGCCGCGCTGGTGGCGCGGGCATCCGGGCGCAACGCTCAAGGTGTGGTCGGCGGCGGCCTCCAGCGGCGAGGAGCTGTACTCGCTGGCGATGCTGTGCGACCGCTTCCAGGCGGCCACGCCGGGCTTCCACTACCGGATCCTGGCCACCGACATCTCGCACCAGATCCTGGCGCTGGCGCGCGCCGGCCAATACGCCGGCCGCTCGGTCGAGCGCCTGCTCGCCTCGCATCCGGAATGGGTGAAGAAATATTTCAACGCCAGCGGCGACAGCCTGCATGTCGTCGACGCGTTGAAACGGCACGTGACGCTGGCCCAGCACAATTTGCTGACGCCGCTGCGGCCGGCTCAAAAGTTCGATCTCGTGTTCCTGCGTAACGTCCTGATCTATTTCGACCAGGAACACCAACAGACCGTGCTCCAGCAAGTCCGCCGCAGTATGGCGCCCCAAGCCAGGTTGATCCTGGGTGAATCCGAATCGATCACAGGCCTCGACAGCGCCTGCCAGTTCGAGCGGCCGCTGATTTACACGCTCGATATCCAAGAACCATGATTACAATCCCACCAACGATCAGCGCCCCCCTCCCCGCCTTGACCTGGGACGGGGCCGGCGACACGGCATGCCTGTTCCGCCACGTCGGCATCGGCGAACTGAAGATCGGCGCCCGCACCGGGCAGTTGAAGGCCCTGCTGGGCTCCTGCGTCGGCATCGCCTTCCTGTGGAAAAAGCGCGGCCGCTGCGGCCTGGCCCATTGCCTGCTGCCGGAAACCGCCGTCCACCAATGGGAATCGAACGCGCGCTACGTCAGCCAGGCGGTGCCGTCGCTGCTGCGCCTGATGGGCGCGACCGCCGCCGACTACGCCGACATCGAGGTGGTGGTGGCCGGCGGCGGCATGCTGCTCGAGGCCTGCTCGTCGCGCTTCCAGATCGGCCAGCAGAACGCCGACGCCGCGCGCAAGCACCTGGGCCTGTACGGCCTGAACGTGCTCGACTGCCGCGTCGGCGGCAAGGCCGGCCGCACCCTGACCGTCGATTGCGCCACCTGCAGCTATCAAATCGAAGACATCGCCATCCAGCCCCGGGAAAGCCGCCATGCACACGCCTGAACAGAAAACCAACGCCGGCGCCGGCCCCACCGAGCTGTTCGGCTCGTTCGTGCTCGGCCCCGACGAGTTCGCCCTGCCCGCGCACTGCATCCGCGAAGTGGTCAACTATCCCGACAAGATGACCGGGCTGCCGCTGTCGCCGCCGTTTTTGGAAGGCATGTTCACCTTGCGCGGCAGCGTCATCCCGGTGGTCAACCTCGGCCGCGTGTTCAACCCGGCCGCGCCGGCCGCCGATCCGTCGCACAAGATCGCCATCCTCGATTACGACGGCGTGCTGGCCGGCATCCTGTTCCACGCCACCGGCGAAATCCTTCGCGTGCGCCCCGAGCAGCGCAGCACGCTGAGCTACGCGTCGGGCGAGCGCCACGGCGTGGTCGCCGGCACCATCCTGCTCGACGACGGCGCGCGGCTGCTGCAAATACTCGACCCGGCCGCGCTGGCGCGCATC
>DATMSN010000496.1:0-3649 GCA_035565375.1 Duganella sp.
GACGCCGGCCGCCCGGGCAGGCCGAAGGCGGCTTCGCGGCTGGCGAGGTAGGCGCTGGGCGGCAGGTGCCAGGCGCCTGGCGTGCTATCGCGGTCCGACATGAGGCGAGGTACTTTCCAGAAGACAGATGGGAGGGACGGCGTGGTCACCGTCCTGTCATTCTGGGAATGCGCGCTGGCGTTGAAAAATGCGAAATCCCGATCGATCCATAGCTTGAGCCTATGGGAGGGAGCAATGCTCGTTTCGTCGGCGCAGGGCGCGCGCGGCTTCCCGCCAGGGCTCTCCTGATAAGGCCTTGTCAATAGTTAAATATTAATTGAAATTGTGAATTTAATTTGCAATTGAAGAGCTGGTCTTGGAATACACTTTGCGCGGGCTCGCTTTCATTCTCATTCGCCGAGCGCCGTATATATCCAAATATCATTGCAAACCCTCTATCCAAAAGATTGGGACGGTGAGCAGGGAAGGCCAGCGAATACGCGCGCATTAACGCGCGAACTTGAGCGTAGCTCGGGGGAGGGGCTGATCTCAAGAATAGGCCCACTCAGAATTATTATCTGCGTGCGAGGTCCTTGGGATGAAAAACAAAACGGCGCCGATCCAGCAAATCAAGGCGAGCCTGCTGACGCCCGTGGAAAATTTTGAGCATTGGCGCGATGGCCTTGCAAGCCTGTTTGAGGCCCTTCCTCCCGATTTTGAAGCGGACTCGTTTCGCGCCGATCTCACGACCTACAACCTGGGAAGTTTTCTGCTCGGCCTTTCCAGCGCGTCGCCGCAGATGTTCCGCCGCGATCGGCAGCTCGCCTCCGCCGTCGGCATCGATCATCTGGTGGTTCAGCTCTACGTTTCGGGCGAGTGCGAGTTCGAGGCGGATGGCCTCGCGGCGCGCGGCAAAACGGGTGACGTGGTCTGTTTCGACATGTCGAGGCAGATGAGGTCCCGGACCTCGCCGCTGGAAACGGTAAGCATTGTCATTCCCAGGGAATTGCTGCGGCTTGCCCCACGCACGTTGGACACGCTGCATGGTGCGGTGCTCGACGGCGACACGACATTCGGCACGCTCCTGCGCGAGCATTTGATATCCATGGCACGGGTCGCTCCCCGGATCAACGCCAATGAAAGCAGGCTCGCCGCCGAGGTGACCGCCACGCTGGTCTCGGCGAGCCTTTCGGCTGCCGTCTCGGGCCGCGGCCCCGTGGGCGACGATCTTGTCGGCGGCTCGCTGCAGGCGATCCAAAGCTATATCGAACGGAATCTGAACAACCCAGCGCTGTCGCCTGAAATGCTGATGCGTCATTTCGGACTATCACGCTCAGCGCTGTATCGCACCTTCGAGGCGCTGGGCGGTATCGCCGAGTACATTCGCGGCCGTCGTCTCGACCGCGCCTTCCTTCGCCTTAATTCGGCGGGGACCGGCCGTGGCAGTGTCTCGAAGCTCGCCTTCGCGTGCGGCTTCAGCAACGAAACTGCGTTCTCGCGGGCATTTCGTCAACGCTTTGGCATGTCTCCACGCGATGCGCTCCTGGAAACGGACCGGCGGACCTTGACGGGGGCGCACCTCGCCAGCCCGCAAGACAATTGGCTACAAGCTTGGCTCGAAGGTCTGACGATTTCAAGCAATTGAAAACGGATTGACTGGCGATGTGTCTTGCAATTTCTTTCCAAGCGATAGCCCCCACCAGATAACCGGCCGCCTCGGCTCGCGCGGAATTGGCCTCGAGCCAATTGAGACGAATTTGAAATAGTCTGGGACGAAATGTCCGACAGCGCGCCGCTGCCTCACGCTACATTGTGACAAATGGTGTGGGCGGTTGTTTTCAAGCAATGGCCCCAGCAAAAACTGCCGGGCCAGTGCAATAGCGAGTATTTCGTTCATCGTTTGCCAAAGCTCGGCTCCATCAAAAGGCCGTCGCTATCCGATGAACACTTCTATTGCGCCCCGACCCCCTCTGCAGCGGGTCTTTTCTCTGGCATTTCGGCGCCTCGTCCGAACTTCACGCCGTTTCTCTTTTCGCAAGGAATCCATGCCGAATCGTCTTGACCTGGCCTTCGAAGCCTCGCGCGATCACCGGTCGAATCACCGTTCGCGGCCCTCGTCCCTGAAGCACCTCGTACAGGGCGGCGTCTGCGCATTGCTCATGGGCGCGGCCATGGCGGCGTCCGCCAACAACGTGGGCGAGAACGGCGCCTGGCAATTCCAGACCTCGACTGACAAGGCCAACCAGGCCGCGGTGCAGGACATGATCCAGCGCAAGAAGGCCGGCTCCTATGGCGCGGCCAACTACACGACCAACAACTACGTCGGCCGTCAATACAACTGCGACGTCAACGCGACGGCGCAAGGCAACCAGGGCAGCAACAGCACGGTCGCCAATTCGCCCAGTACCAGTGGCGCGGCGGCCGACTCCACCGGCAATGCGAACACCGGCTACGGCGGAACGGGCACGGTGAGCACGGGGCAGGCCAACAGCGGCACGGTCGGATCCGCCGTGATCGGTTCTACCAGCAGCAGCGTGCACGGCTGGTCCAGCCAGGCCCTCAATTCCAACCAGACCAACACCGGCAGCCAGAGCGCGAGCGTGAGCGGCAGCACGGCCTGCGCGTTCGGCGCCCTCAACTGACAGGGAAGAAAAAAGAAATGATCACACCCAAGTCGATCAGCGCGCCGGCGCGTCGAAAAGCGGTCAACCGCAGCCTGCTGGCTGCTGCCGCCGCGATCAGCCTGGCCGGTTGCGTGACCGCTCCGCAGCAGCGCATGGCGCCGAACGAAGCGCCCATTGTCCTGGGCCCCGCGGTGCGCGAGAACGTCACGCCGATAGAGGTCGTGCTGGCCTGCTTCGGCGACCACGTGGCCGCCACCCGGCGCCCCCCCATCGTCATCACCGTGGGCGACGTCAAGGACTACACCGGCAAGTACAGCATCAACGAGGGCAACGCAATCACACAGGGCGGGGCGCTCATGGTCTATTCAGCCCTCGGCAAGCTCGGCGGCGCAGTGCAGGTGGCCGAACGCTTCGACCCGGTGATCGCGGAGCGCGAGCTCGGCTATGCCGACCGGCGCCAGCTCGGCGACGGCCGCACGCACCAGCTCGCCGGCCCCAACGGCGGGCAGACGGTGCCGTGGCTTCCCTATTTCGGCGGGTCGATCAACAAGTCCGACTACTTCATCGTCGGCGGCATCACGGAGCTCAACTACAACATCCATTCGGGTGGCGGCGAGATCGGCGTGAACCAGATCGGCGTGAAGGCGCGCACCTTCAGCCAGTCGGTGGGTGTGGACCTGCGCATCGTCGACACTAAGACGCTGATGATCGTGAAGACCATCAGCCTGACCAAGCAGTTCAACGGCTACGAGGTCGGCTTCAACGTCTTCCGGTTCTTCGGCAGCAAGCTGTACGACATCGACGTGGGCGCGAAGGGCCAGGAGCCCGTGCAGATGGGCGTGCGCGCAGCGCTGGAGGAAGGTGTGGTGCGCCTGGTGGCAGCGGTCGCGCAGATCGATCCCAAGCCCTGCCTGAGCATGCGCCTGTCCAACGAGCTGCAGCTCACGCCGGCCGAGGAACTGCGCAAGGTGAGCAACCCGCTGGTCGACGCCGCGGGTGCACCGGTGCAGCAGGGCGAGGCGGTCAATGCCGCCGGCCAGACCGGC
>DATMSN010000497.1:0-4074 GCA_035565375.1 Duganella sp.
GGCCACCGCCACCGGCCTCGATATGCTGGCGCCGGGGGCCGCGCACTTCCGCCACTACACGCTCGACGACGGCGGCGACAGCCGCTTCAACGCCGTGCTGTCGCTGCAGGTCGACAGCGCGCAGACGCTGTGGGTGGGCACCATGGGCGGACTGGAACAATGGCGGCTGCTGGGCGTCGAACCGCAGCGGCGCCGCCTCGGCGAGCGCGAAGGCATCAACCCCGGGGTCGGCATCACCACGCTGTACGAGGACGTCGAAAACCAGATGTGGGTCGGCACGCAGGCCGATGGCTTGTTCCGCTGGCTGCCGGCCGAGAACCGGCTGACCCAGTACCGCCACCAGTTCAGCGACAGCCACAGCGTGGCCGACAACCAGATATCGTCCCTGTTCCGCGACCGCGTCGGCACCTTCTGGGTCGGCACCTGGAACGATGGCGTCAGCCGCGTCGACATGGGCAGCGGCGGTTTCGCGCGCATCGTGCGCCAGTCCGACATGCTCAACTCCGTGTCGGACAACAAGGTGCGGGCGATCGTCGCCGAGGGCGGCACGCGCCTGTGGCTGGGCAGCAGCGGCGGTTTGAACCTGTACGATCCGGTGACCGGCGAGAGCCGGGTGTGGCGCCACGATCCGCGCGACCCCAATAGCCTGAGCGACGACCAGGTCACCGCGCTGCTGCGCGAAAAGAACGGCAACATGTGGATCGGCGGACGGGCCGGGGTCAACTACCTGAACCCCACCACCGGCGCGATACGCGCGCTGTCGTTCATGCGCGGCGACGTCGCCAGCGACACGGTGCGCAACATCGTCGCCGACCGCGCCGGCGTGCTGTGGGTGGCCAGCCGGGGAGGGCTGCACCGGCTCGATCCGCGCACCATGGAGGTGCGCACCTTCCGCCACAACCCGTCCGACAGCGCCAGCCTGGCCGACAACGTGGTGCGGCCGATCCTGGAGGACCGCCGCGGCCAGCTGTGGATCGGCACTTTCAACGGCCTCGATCTGCTGGACCGCAAGACCGGACGCTTCCGCCACTTCCGCCGCGACGCCGCCGATCCGCTCAGCCTCAGCCACGACGAGGTGCACTGCCTGTACGAGGACGCGCGCGGCACCATATGGGTCGGCACGGCGGCGGGCTTGAACCGGATGGACGTGGCCCCCGACGGCGCCATCCGCTTCCGCCGCTACCTGCGCAAGGACGGCATCGCCGACGACGCCATCGCCTCGATCCTGCCCGACGGCGCCGGCAACCTTTGGCTGAGCACCAACAGCGGCCTGTCGCGGTTGAACATCGAGACGGGCCTGGTGCGCAACTACACCGGCGCCGACGGCACCATCGAGGGCGCCTACTTCGACGGCGCCGCGCTGCGCACGCCGGACGGCACCCTGTACTTCGGCGGCTTCAACGGCATCACCGCGTTCTCGCCGGACGACGTGCGCGAAAACAGCGTGGCGCCGACGGTGGCGATCACCGACTTCCAGATCTTCAACAAGTCGGTCAAGGCCGGGCAGGGCGAGCATCCGACGGTGCTGACGACGGCGATCGAGCACACCGGCGCGCTGACCATGGACGAAAACGATTCGGTGTTCTCGCTGGAGTTCACGGCGCTGCACTACGCGGCGCCGCAGCGCAACCGCTTCGCCTACCAGCTGCAGGGTTTCGACGAGGACTGGGTGGTCACCGACGCCTCCAAGCGCTTCGCCACCTACACCAACCTGGACCCGGGCACCTACACGTTCCGCGTCAAGGCGGCCAACAAGGACGGCATCTGGAACGACAACGCGGCCACGCTGGAGATCACCATCCTGCCGCCGTTCTGGAAGACCTGGTGGTTCCGCAGCCTGATGGCGGTGCTGCTGCTGGGCGCCGCCTACGCGGCCTATCACGCGCGCGTGCGCAGCCTGCGCCGCCAACAGCAGCGGCTCGAGCAGCTGGTCGGCGCGCGCACGGTGGAGGTCGAGCATAAGAACCTGCTGCTGCAGCAGCAGAAGCAGGAACTGGAGCTGCGCCGGCTGGAGGCGGAAACCCAGCGCGCGGAGGCCGAACAGCGCCGCGTCGACACCGAGCGCCAGAAAAAGGAAGTCGAACGGCAGAAGGAAAACGTCGAGCAGGCGCACCGCAACATCTCGGTGCTGAGCGAACTGGGACGCGAGTTGAGCGCCACGCTGGACGTGGAGACGTCGATGCGCACCTTGTACCGCCACGTCCACCACCTGATGAACGCGCAGATATTCGGCATCGGTTTCGTGCGCGAGGAGGACGGCGTGATCGACTTCCCGTTCGCGATCGAGGGCGGGGTGCGCACCTTGCCGTACCAGCGCCGGCTCGACCAGCCCAACCAGCTGGCGGTGTGGTGCCTGACCGAGCGCCAACCCATTTTCATCAACGATTTCCACGCCGAGTACCGCGACTATATGGACGAGTCGGGCCTGGAGGCGATGGTGCCGTGCGTGCGCGAGGACGGTGTGCCGGTCAACTGGGCCAGCTCGATGATGTACGCGCCGCTGATCGTCGGCGACAAGGTGGTCGGCCTGCTGTCGGTGCAGAGCATGGAGAAGAACAGCTACCAGCGGGTGCACATGGACATGCTGCAGACGCTGGCCTCGCACGCGGCGGCCGGCCTGGAAAACGCGCGCGCCTACCAGCAGCTGGAGGAGGCGCTGCAGACGCTGCGCCAGACGCAGGATCAACTGCTGCTGCAGGAGAAGCAGGTGCGCCTGCACACCGAGGAGCTGGCGCTGGCCAACCGCGCCTTGCAGGACAACGACGAGCGCCTGCGCCTGGCCAAGCGCAAGGCGGAGGACGCGACCCGGCAGAAATCCGAGTTCCTGGCCAATATGAGCCACGAGATGCGCACCCCGCTGGCCGGCGTGATCGGCATGCTGAGCTTCGCGCTGCGCGACGGCCGGCTGCAGGAGAGCACGCGCGAGCAGATCTTGCGCGGCCAGGCCAACGCGCAGTCGCTGCTGTCGATCATCAACGACCTGCTGGACTTCTCCAAGATCGAGGCCGGCAAACTGACCATCGAGAACATCGACTTCTCGCTGTCGGCGGCGGTGCGCAACGTCGTCGCCCTGTTCGAGCAGCAGGCGGCGGCGCACAGCGTCGGTTTCAGCGTGGAGTTCGGCGAGGGCCTGCCGCAGTTCGTGGTCGGCGACCCGACCCGCCTGCGCCAGGTGCTGGTCAACCTGGTCGGCAACGCCTTCAAATTCACCCAGCAAGGCTCGGTCATGATGCGCGTCGAGCGCGTCTCCCGGGGGGCGCACGAGGACGCGCGCGAGGAGCGGCGCGCGCGGGCCGGCTTCAAGGGGGCGCTCAACCTTATCCGCTTCACCGTCGCCGACACCGGCATCGGCATCGAGGCCGACGCCATTCCGCGCCTGTTCCAGCAGTTCGAGCAGGCCGACGCCTCCACCACCCGCCGCTACGGCGGCACCGGCCTGGGTCTGGCGATTTGCCGCCAACTGGTGGAGTTGATGGGTGGCGACATCAACGCCGTCAGCACGCCGGGACAGGGCAGCGTGTTCACGTTCGAACTGCCGCTGGCGAACGGCGTGCCGCCGCCGCTGGTGCCGCACGTGCCGCGCGAGCCGCACAGCCACCAGCTCAAGGTGCTGTGCGCGGAGGACTTCCCCACCAATCAGATCATCATCCGCATGATGCTCGAGGATCTGGGCCACAAGGTCGACATCGCCGCCAACGGCGCGCTGGCCGTCAAGGCCTGTTCGCTGACGCGCTACGATTTGATCCTGATGGACGGACGCATGCCGGAGATGGACGGCGCCAGCGCCACGCGGCTGATCCGCTCCGGCGGCACCGGGGAGTCGCCGGTGCGCGACCAGGAATTGATGATCATCGCGCTGACCGCCAACGCCAGCGAGGAAGACCGCAGCCGCTACCTCGCTTCCGGCATGGACGATTTCCTGACCAAGCCCATCGACGAGGACAAGCTGCACTTCCAGCTGAGCCGCGCGATCGAACGCCAGTTGCAGCGCGGCGTGCAGCTGCCGCGCATGGAGCCGCGCCGCCATCCGGCCATCGGCACGTCGGAGCTCGACGCCATGTTCGGCGTCGAGCC
>DATMSN010000498.1:0-1793 GCA_035565375.1 Duganella sp.
CCGGCTGGTGGGGCCACGCCAACCCGTTTGCCATGGCGCCCGATTTCGCGCCGACCAAGGGCATCGGCCGCGCGCTGTGCGGCACCCAGCCGGTGGTATCGCTGGCGATGGTCGAGTGCGGCCTGGAGGTGTTCGAGCAAACATCGATGGCGGCGCTGCGCGAAAAATCGCTGGCGCTGACCGACCTGTTCATCGAACTGGTGGAGCAACGCTGCGCCGACCATCCGCTGGGACTGGTCACGCCGCGCGCACACGCGCGCCGCGGCAGCCAGGTCGGCTTCACCCATCCGCACGGCTACGCGGTGATGTCGGCGCTGATCGCGCGCGGCGTCATCGGCGACTACCGCGAGCCGGCCATCATGCGCTTCGGCTTCACGCCGCTCTACACCAGCCACACGGAGGTATGGGACGCGGTCGAGATCCTGCGCGACATCCTGGACACCCGAGACTACGACGTCGACGCCAAGCGCGACGCCGTCACCTGACGAGATCATCATGAGCGAACAACAACCGGCGGCCAGCGGCTGCCCCATGCATGCCAACACCCCGGCCGGCGCCGACGAAGCGCGCTGGCACGGTGCGCAAATGGACTTCAGCGACGCCATGAGCTACGGCGACTATCTGGGCCTGAACCAGATCCTCAACGCCCAGCACCCGCTGTCGCCCAACCACAACGAAATGCTGTTCATCGTCCAGCACCAGACCAGCGAGCTGTGGATGAAGTTGATGCTGCACGAAATGCACGCGGTGCGCGCGCACCTGCAATCGAACGACCTGGCACCGGCCTTCAAGATGCTGGCGCGGGTGGCGCGCATCATGGACCAGCTGGTGCACGCCTGGGACGTGCTGGCGACGATGACGCCGCCCGAATACACCGCCATCCGCCCGTATCTGGGCGCTTCGTCGGGCTTCCAGTCGTATCAATACCGCGAGATCGAGTTCATTCTCGGCAACAAGAACGCCGCCCTGCTGAACGTGCACAGCACGGCGCCGGACGCCTTCGCCGTGCTGGACAAGGCGTTGCGCGAGCCGTCGGTGTATGACGAGGCGATCAAACTGCTGGCGCGCAACGGCCTGCCGATCGGCGCCGAACGGCTCAACGCCGACTGGACCCTGCCCACGGCCGCCGACGAATCGGTGCAGAACGCCTGGCTGGAAGTCTACCGCGACCCGTCGCGCCACTGGGCCTTGTACGAGCTGGCCGAAAAGCTGGTGGACCTGGAGACGGCGTTCCGTTTCTGGCGCTTCCGCCACGTCACCACGGTCGAGCGCATCATCGGCTTCAAGACGGGCACGGGCGGAACGGCGGGCGTCAGCTACCTGCGCAAGATGCTCGACGTGGTGCTGTTCCCCGAACTGTTCGCGCTGCGCACCGCGCTGTGATCCGGTGATCCGGGGTCAGGTCCACCAATGATCCGGGGTCAGGTCCACCAATGCTACACGGGCCGGGCCGTAACGAGGCTGTATGCGCCGGCAACCCCACTTGTCCGGGCTTGCGCATATCACCGCGGCCACGCCCGCGCCGCCACCTGAGCGGTTTAAGATGCCAACCATCCAACCCAACAAGGAGCGCGCGTGGAATACGAAGTGTTAACCCTGGCCGGCCTGTGGAACTCAGGCCCCGCACACTGGCAAACCCAGTGGGAGCAAAAACACCCGGCCTGGCGCCGCGTGCCCCACCGCGACTGGGACACCCCCGACCGCGACGAATGGGTGGCCGAACTGGACGCCGCCATCGCGCGGTGCAAACGTCCGCCGGTGCTCGCCGCGCACAGCCTGAGCTGCTCGCTGGT
>DATMSN010000499.1:0-8963 GCA_035565375.1 Duganella sp.
CGCAGCCCGCGCAGCACCAGCGCCAGGCCGAAGGCGATGACGCCGTAGCCGGCGACGCTGGTGAGCAGCGGCGGCAACGTCTCGACCAGCGACATGACCACCCCCAGCGACACGCAGACGTTGCCGGCGGCCCACCAGCGCAGCTCGGGCGGGCTGTCGGCGTAGTTCGCCGACGCCGCCACCAGCGCCGTGGTCAACAGCGTCACGCACAAATGGACCAGTAACAGGGTATCGAGGTGGAGCACGCCGGAGGTGCCGCGACGGGCGCGGGTTGTCGAAAACAGCGGCAGTATAAAACCAAACCACAGTTGCTGCGATGAAATTTTCGATAGGCCCGCCGCCGTCCGCGCGGATCGGTTACAGTGGTGCTTCTTGCAACCCGGCACTCCACTGCCGTCACTGTCACCATGGCTTACCCAATTGAACACAAACTGGTGATCGGCATCGCCTCCAGCGCGCTGTTCGACCTGACCGAATCGCACCGGATCTATCTGGAGGGCGGCGCCGAGGAATACCGAAAGTATCAGGAACGGCACATCGACGTGATCCTGGGCAAAGGCGTCGCCTTCCCGTTCATCCGCCGCTTCCTGAGCATCAACCAGCACTACGCGCAATCGTCGCCGGTCGAGGTCGTGCTGCTGTCGCGCAACTCGCCCGAGACCGGCCTGCGCGTGATGAACTCGATCGCCCACTACCAGCTCGACATTTCGCGCGCCTGTTTCGTCACCGGCAAGTCGCCGTACACCTACCTGCCCGCCTTCAACACGTCGCTGTTTCTGAGCGCCAACGAGGAGGACGTGCGCAACGCGCTCGCGGCCAACTACCCGGCCGGCCTGGTGCTGCCCTCGCGCACCGAGGACGACGACGACGACGGCGAGCTGCGCGTGGCCTTCGACTTCGACGGCGTGATCGCCGACGACGAGTCCGAAACCGTGTTCAAGCGCAACAACGACGTCGCCGAGTTCCACGCCCACGAACGCGAGCGGGTGGCCATCCCCCACCAGCCCGGGCCGCTGGCCGACCTGTTCCAGAAGCTGTCGCTGATGCAGCGGCTCGAGGAGCGCGCGCAGCGGCGCGATCCCGGCTACAAGAAGATCCTGCGCATCGCCATCATCACGGCGCGCAGCGCGCCCTCGCACGAGCGGGTCGTCACCACGCTCAAAAGCTGGGGGGTGTCGGCCAACGAGACGTTTTTCCTCGGCGGCATGGAGAAGTCGCGCGTGCTGGGCATCTTCAAGCCGCACATCTTCTTCGACGACCAGCTTAGTCATTTGAAGTCGGTCGGCGGCACCATCCCGATGGTGCACGTGCCGTTCGGCGTCGCCAACCGGCCGCCGGCGCCCGCCTGAACCCGCACGGCGGCATGCATTCGACCGCCCCTACCCGGACGCGGAGCTTCGTCTATAATGTCGGCAGCGGCATCGCCACTCTGGCGGTGCGACTTAACCGTTGATTGTGTGTTGTGTCCCTGGCCTTAAAAACCTCCATTCCCAAACCCGGCACCCGCTTCGCCCTGCCCACGTTGCACGGCTCGTCGGACGCCTACGCGCTCGCGCTCACCGCGCTCGAACTGAAGTCGCAGGGCCGCATGCTGGCCGTGGTCGTGGCCAACGCCGGCGACGCCCAGCGCCTGCGCGACGAGATCCCGTGGTTCGGCGGCGACCAACTGCGCTGCCACCTGCTGCCCGATTGGGAAACGCTGCCCTACGACGCCTTCTCGCCGCACCAGGACCTGGTGTCCGAGCGCCTGGCCACGCTGCACGAGATCTCCAGCGGCCAGTGCGACGTGATGCTGGTGCCGGCCACCACGGCGCTGGTGCGCATGGCGCCGCCGTCGTTCCTGGCGGCCTACACGTTCTTCTTCAAAAAGGGCGAATCGCTCGACGAGGCGCGCCTGAAGTCGCAACTGACCCTGGCCGGCTACACCCACGTGACGCAGGTCATGTCGCCCGGCGAATACTCGGTGCGCGGCGGCCTGATCGACCTGTTCCCGATGGGCTCCGCGCTGCCCTACCGGCTCGACCTGTTCGGCGACACCATCGAGACCATCCGCACCTTCGACGCCGACACCCAGCGCTCGCTGTACCCGGTGGGCGAGGTGCGCTTGCTGCCCGGGCGCGAGTTCCCGATGGACGAGGCGGCGCGCACCACCTTCCGCAGCCGCTGGCGCGAACAGTTCGAGGGCGATCCATCGCGCTCGGTGGTCTACAAGGACATCACCAGCGGCATCGCCTCGGCCGGCATCGAATACTACCTGCCGCTGTTCTTCGAGGACACCGCCACGCTGTTCGACTACCTGCCGCAAGGCGCCGCGCTGGCCCTGGTGGGCGACATCGACGCCGCCATCAAACGCTTCTGGACCGACACCGGCTCGCGCTACCGCTTCCTGCGCGCCGACCGCGAACGCCCGATCCTGTCGCCGGAGGCGCTCTTCCTGTCGGACGAGCAGTTCTTCACGCTGGCCAAGCCGTACGGCCGGCTGGTGATCTCGAAGGACGCTGACAGCGGCGCGTCCGAGCTGTCGGCGCCGGTGCCCAACATCGCCGTCAACCGCCACAACGACGACCCGCTGGCCAACCTGCGCGCTTATTTGCAACAAGGCGTCCTGCAGGCGGGCCGCCGCGTGATGATCTGCGCCGAATCGAACGGCCGGCGCGAAACGCTGCAGCAGTACTTCACCGAATACGGCCTGGCGCTGACGCCGGTCGAGGGCTTCGAAGGCTTCGCCACCTCCGGCGCCAAGCTGGCGCTGGGCGTGGCGCCGCTGCACGCCGGCTTCGAACTGTCGACGCCCAACGAGAATTTGATCTTCATCACCGAGACCGAGCTGTATGCGGGCTCGGGCCGCCGCGTCGGCAAGAAGAAGCAGGAAGCCGTCACCCAGGTCGAGTCGATGGTGCGCGACCTGTCGGAGCTCAAGATCGGCGATCCGGTGGTGCACATCAACCACGGCATCGGGCGCTACATGGGCCTGACCAGCATGGATTTGGGCGAGGGCGAAACCGAATTCCTGCACCTGGAATACGCCAAGGACACCAAGCTGTATGTGCCGGTGTCGCAGCTGCACGTGATCTCGCGCTACTCGGGCGCCTCGCCGGAGGACGCGCCGCTGCACTCGCTCGGCTCGGGCCAGTGGGAAAAGGCCAAGCGGCGCGCCGCCGAGCAGGTGCGCGACACCGCCGCCGAGCTGTTGAACCTGTACGCCCGGCGCGCGCTGCGCGAGGGCCACGCGTTCGAATATTCGGCGCACGACTACGAGCGCTTCGCCGACAGCTTCGGCTTCGACGAGACGCCCGACCAGCAGGAGGCGATCAACAACGTCATCAAGGATATGACGTCGGGCAAGCCCATGGACCGGCTGGTGTGCGGCGACGTCGGCTTCGGCAAGACCGAGGTGGCGCTGCGCGCGGCCTTCATCGCCGTCATGGGCGGCAAGCAGGTCGCTATCCTGGCGCCGACCACCCTGCTGGCCGAACAGCACGCGCAAACCTTCGCCGACCGCTTCGCCGACTGGCCGGTGCGCATCGCCGAGATGTCGCGCTTCCGCACCGGCAAGGAGATCACGCAGGCGATCAAGGGCATGGCCGACGGCACGCTCGATATCGTCATCGGCACCCACAAGCTGCTGTCGGACGACGTCAAGTTCACCCGACTGGGCCTGGTCATCATCGACGAGGAACACCGCTTCGGCGTGCGCCAGAAGGAGACGCTCAAGTCGCTGCGCGCCGAGGTCGACGTGCTGACCCTGACGGCCACGCCGATCCCGCGCACGCTGGGCATGGCGCTCGAGGGCCTGCGCGACTTCTCCGTCATCGCCACCGCGCCGCAAAAGCGGCTGGCGATCAAGACCTTCGTGCGCAGCGAGGGCGAATCGATCATCCGCGAGGCCTGCCTGCGCGAATTGAAGCGCGGCGGCCAGGTCTACTTCCTGCACAACGAGGTCGAGACCATCCAGAACCGCATGGCGATGCTCACCGAGCTGCTGCCGGAGGCGCGCATCGCCGTCGCCCACGGCCAGATGCACGAGCGCGACCTGGAAAAGGTCATGCGCGACTTCGTGGCGCAGCGCTTCAACATCCTGCTGTGCACCACGATCATCGAAACCGGCATCGACGTGCCGACCGCCAACACCATCATCATGCACCGCGCCGACAAGTTCGGCCTGGCGCAGCTGCACCAGCTGCGCGGGCGCGTCGGCCGCTCGCACCACCAGGCCTACGCCTACCTGCTGGTGACGGACGTGCAGACGCTGACCAAACAGGCGCAGCGCCGCCTCGACGCCATCCAGCAGATGGAGGAACTGGGCAGCGGCTTCTATCTGGCGATGCACGACCTGGAGATCCGCGGCGCCGGCGAGGTGCTCGGCGACAGCCAGTCCGGCGAGATGACGGAGATCGGCTTCCAGCTTTATTCGGACATGCTCAACGAGGCGGTGCGCTCGCTCAAGGCCGGCAAGGAGCCGGACCTGGCGGCGCCGCTGGCCACCACCACCGAGATCAACCTGCACGTGCCGGCGCTGCTGCCGGCCGATTTCTGCGGCGATGTGCACGAACGCCTATCGATCTACAAGC
This sequence comes from Duganella sp., assembly GCA_035565375.1. Classification (GTDB taxonomy): domain Bacteria; phylum Pseudomonadota; class Gammaproteobacteria; order Burkholderiales; family Burkholderiaceae_D; genus Rugamonas. The sequence goes on from DATMSN010000499.1 coordinate 4,572, forward strand.
GTATGGCCAACTGCAACAGCCAGGACAAGATCGACGACATGCAGGAGGAGATGATCGACCGCTTCGGCAAGCTGCCGGACGCCGTCAAGGCGCTGATCGAAACGCACCGCCTGCGCATCGCCGCCAAAACGGTGGGCATCGTCAAGATCGACGCCCACGGCGAGGCGGCCACGCTGCAGTTCATGGCCAAGCCGCCGATCGATCCGATGCGCATCATCGAGCTGATACAAAAAAACCGCCAGATCAAGCTAAATGGCCAGGATAAACTCAAGATCACCGCCAACATGCCGGATCTCGCCGCGCGCGTGGCGCAGATCAAAGGCGCCATCAAACAGTTGACCGCTTGAGCCGGGCGTCGTACCTTGACCACTTAGCCCAAACAACGCTAAATCTATGAAAAACGCAAAAGACACCATGAACCTGGTTTTACAGGGACTCGACGATTGTAAGGCCCGGCTGGAACGCATCGCCGCCCTCACCGCGCCGAAAACCATCACCTGGATCGGCGAGCGCGCGCTGCGCTGCGAGGGCATCACCTTCTCGCCGGCGCTGCGCCAGACCATCGAGGTGGCCGCCCAGGCCGCGCAACTGGACGCCACCTACTCCATCGGCATCCACAAGATGAGCGAATTCAAGCTGGTCGCCATGGACATGGATTCGACCTTGATCACCATCGAGTGCATCGACGAAATCGCCGACATGCAGGGTTTAAAGCCGCAAGTGTCCGAGATCACCGAGGCGGCCATGCGCGGCGAGCTCGATTTCGCCGAAAGCCTCAAACGCCGCGTCGCGCTGCTCGAGGGGCTGGAGGCGTCGGCGCTCGAGCGCGTGTACGACGAGCGCCTGCAGTTGTCGCCGGGCGCGGAGACCATGCTCAAGGCGGTGCAAGGGGCCGGCCTGAAAACGCTGCTGGTGTCGGGTGGCTTCACCTTCTTCACGGAGCGCCTGAAAACGCGCCTGGGCCTGGACTACACCAACGCCAACGAGCTGGAAGTGGCCGATGGCAAGCTGACGGGCAAGGTGATCGGCACCATCGTCGACGCCGAGGAAAAGAAGCGCACCGTCGAACGGGTGTGCGCGCAGCTGGGCATCTCGGCGTCGCAGGCGATCGTCATGGGCGACGGCGCCAACGATCTGAAAATGATGGGCATTTCCGGCATGTCGGTGGCGTTCCGCGCCAAGCCGGTGGTGCGCGAGCAGGCCAACGTGGCGCTCAACTTCGTCGGCCTGGACGGCATCCTACCGCTTCTGACCTGATCGCGGCCAGGCGTTTGGCCGATTTTCGATTTTCGATTTCCGGTTTTCGTAGGGCAGATTACGCCTCGGGCAACAGCGAATACATCGCCGCCGGCACCGCCACGCCGCGGATGACCAGGCGGTTGTGCAGGATGCCCTCGAAGCGCGCACCGGCCTTCTCCGCCACCTTGCGGCTGCGCGCGTTCTGCTCGGCCGCGACGATCTCCAACCGGGTCAGGCCGAGCTTCTCGAAGCCATACGCGGCCATCAAGCGCGCCGCGCGCGGCGCGATCCGCTCGCCCTGGCGCGATTGCCGCACCCAGAAACCCAGATTGGCGAAGTCATGCTCGCGATTGATATGGTTGATGCCGATTCCGCCCAGGTACTCGCCGCCGGCGCCGTCGAAGATGCCCACGCTGTAGGCGCTGCCGTCCGCGCGATCATCGTCGCAGGTCCGGACCCAATGCTCGGCGTCGGCCTCGGTGAAGGAAGCGTCGCACCACGGCAGCCAGACGCCGACGGTCGATACCGATTCCAGCGCGGCCCGCGCCAGCGCCGGCGCGTCCGCCATCGACAGCGGACGCAGACAAAGTCCGTCGCCGATCAGGACCGCCATCCTACTTCTCCCTCAAAAAGGCGATCAGGCCGTCGGCGGCGTCCTCGATGTAGTCGAGCACCAGGTCGAAGCCCCGGCCGCCCCCATAGTAGGGATCGGGGACGACGTCCGATGCGGCGCGGCTGGCGTGCGCCATGAACAGCCCCAGTTTGTGCCGGTGCTGCGGCGGGCAGGCCGCCTCCAGCAGGCGCAGATTGTCGTGGTCCATCGCCAGCACATGGTCGAAGGCTTCGAAATCGGCCGCCGCCACCTTGCGCGAGCGCTGCGCCGACAGGTCGTAGCCGCGCTTGGCGGCGAACTCCATCGAGCGCGCGTCCGGCGGCTCGCCGACGTGGTAGCCGTGCGTGCCGGCCGAGTCGATGACGAACCGTTCGCCCAGGCCGGCGGCCTCTACCCGGTGACGAAACACCCCCTCCGCCGTCGGCGAGCGGCAGATATTGCCCATACAAACGAACAGCACCGAAACAGCTTTGCCCATGACGACACTCTAAAAAACGACAGAAGCAGCTACTTTACGCCAGCGCCGAAGGTAATGCCATCGCATTGCTATAATTAGCATACGACCAACGGATAGGCGAGACGCTGCTGCTTCAAAATGTTCAGGCCGGACACGCTGACCAACCCGCGCACCGGCCGGATGGTGTGCGATATCTGCATCCCGGTCCGGCCGCTGTAAAAGCCCGCGCCGCGGCCGGCATGTGTGCGGCGCCGCACGTTTGCCGGCCGTCACCGCCGTTTTCAGCGCGATTTGTACGCCCAAGCCCAAATCACGTTGCTATACTCTTAACCAGGTCCACCAACTTTAAAGGAAATACCATGTCGCAGGAACTGGTTCTGGATAGCCGGCTTGGCTCCGCGAAAACCACCGCATGGTGGCTCTACGTGATCCATTCGGTGAGCTTCATCTTTTCGCTGGGGTTGTTCTCCGTGATCCCGCTGATCATCAACTACGTGCAGCGCCCAAGTACCGAAGGCACCTTCGTCCACAGCCACCACACGTGGATGATCCGCTCGTTCTGGTGGTACGTGGTCTGGATGGCCGTCGGCGGCATCTTGTTCGCCACCATCATCGGCATCCCGGTCGCCTGGCTGGTGTGGGTCGGCGCCTGGGTCTGGAAGGCCTACCGCCTGATCGTCGGCTTCGTCCGCCTGAACAACAACGAGGCGGCCGCCGTTTAATCGCTCAACAAGCGCAGCGCGGCGCGCAGGCCTTCGACGATCACCTCGTAGGCCTGCTGGCGCGTGGCCTCGTCGGGCGCGCGCAGCACATACGACGGGTGGTACACCGTTACCACCCAGCGGCCGTCGTGCCGGACCGGCGCGCCCATCACCGATTTCATCGTGACGCCGCCGTCCTCCAGCACCGATTTGAGCGCCGTGCCGCCCAGCGCCACCACCACATCGGGGCGCACGCGCGCCAGCTCCTCCTCCAGCCACAGGTGACAGGCGGTGATCTCCTTCTGCGCCGGCGTCTTGTGCAGCCGGCGCTTGCCGCGCAGCTCCCACTTGAAGTGTTTGACGGCGTTGGTCAGATAAATGCTATCGCGTTCCATGCCCGCCTGCGCCAGCGCTTTTTCCAGCACCGCGCCGGCCGGGCCGACGAACGGCAATCCCTGCAAATCCTCCTGGTCGCCCGGCTGCTCGCCCACCAGCATGATGCGCGCCCGCTTCGGCCCGACGCCGGGCACCGCCTGCGTGGCGTTTTCCCACAAATCGCAGCGGCGGCATTGATCGAGCGTGGTCGGATGCTCGCGCTTCGGCTGGGCGCGTTCGGCGGCGATCGGGATCGTAGTGGCGCCACCGCGACGGCCCACCGTGCCGGTCTGGCCGGTGCGACGCTCGCCATTGGCGGCGGCGCTGACCATGGCCGGCACGATCGCCCCTTCCGGCAGATTCTTCCAGAAGCGCGACGGAATATGGCTGCGCAGCAGATCGGCGTTCAGGCGCGCCGGATTGAAGATGCTGCGGTAGTAGGTCAGCCACAACGCCTCGCCGGCGTCGTCGATGTCGGCTGCGCTGCGCATCAGCGACGGCGCCTCGTGCAGCCGCTCGCCGTCCCACAGCACGGCCGTATCCGGCGTGGCGATCATCCACGTGACGTTGCCCATGCGGCGGGCGAAATGCCGCGCCACCCGGGGCAGCACCTCGTGGGTGGGTTCGAACCAGGCGACGAAGCGCGGCGCGCCGTCCTCCTCCTTGCGCTCGCGGAAACGCACATACGCATGCATGTCATGCTCCTCCCGATGAACAGCTTTCACCATCCCGTGCAGCCGCGCGCCATCCGGATCGGCCGGCGAGACCACATCGCGCTCACCCAATTGCCAGCGCCAGACCACCTTGTACAGAAAAGCCCAGCGGTCCGGGGCGCTGAAACAGACGGCGCTTTCGAGGAGTTCCATCAACTGGCGCGGCAAGCGCAGCGAGGTGGCCGGTGTCGACGGCATGGACGGCTCGTCCGGCGACGCCAAGGTATCCTCATCCGGCGCGGCGGAGAGCAAATCGCCGTCCTCCGGCTTCGATAGCCATTCTACGAATTCAGG
>DATMSN010000500.1:0-5519 GCA_035565375.1 Duganella sp.
GTCGCCGTTGCCGGCGACGCGGCGCAGACCGATTCACAGGCCGGCCGCGAGGTGGTGGTGGTGAGCGGCTCGCGCCAGAACTACCGCGCGCTGTCGGCCACCGGCGCGACCAAGACCGATACGCTGCTCAAGGACCTGCCGCAAAGCGTGCGCGTATTGACGGCCGATCTGCTGCGCGACGTCGGCGTGACCAATCTGGCCGGCGCGCTCGATCTGACCAGCGGCATCTCGCGCCAGAGCAACCTGGGCGGCCTGTGGGATAGTTACGCGATGCGCGGCTTCACCGGCGACCCCAATTTCGGCTCGGACTATCTGGTCAACGGCTTCAGTTCCAGCCGCGGCTACAACGGCCTGCGCGATTCGGCCGGCACCGCCAGCGTGGAAGTGCTCAAGGGGCCGGCGTCGGCGCTGTACGGCCGCGGCGAACCTGGCGGCACCGTCAACATCACGACCAAGAAGCCGCGCTTCGAGCCGTCGTATGAACTCGATGTTTCGGTCGGCAGCTTCGATACCTACCGCACCGCGCTCGACCTGACCGGTCCAATCAGCGAGAACCTGGCTTACCGCGTGAACGGCGCCTACGAAAAGGGCGATAGCTACCGCGACACCGTGACAACCGAGCGCTCGTTCCTCTCGCCGTCGTTCATCTGGCTGATCGGCGACCATACCCGCGTATCGTACGAAGTGGAGGCCAGCGAGCAGCGCGTGCCGTTCGACCGGGGCGTGATGGCCGTCGGCGGCGTGCTTGGACTGATCCCGAATTCGCGCTTCCTGGGCGAGCCGGCGGACGGGCCGACCGTGGTGAAATCGGTGGGCCACCAGGTCTTCGTCGAACATGAGTTCAACGATCGCTGGAAGCTGCAATCGGGCGTCTCGTATCGCGACAGCGAGCTGAAAGGCGCATCGACCGAGGCCAGCGCGCTGCAGGCCGACCGCCGCACGGTGCGCCGCCAGCACCGCAGCCGCGACTACAAGGCCATCGACGCCTCGGGCCGCGTCGAGGTGGTTGGCAAGTTCGATACCGGGCCGGTGACGAACAATGTGCTGGTGGGCGTCGACGCCTATAAATTCAACGACCGGCGCGTCCAGCTGCGCCGCAATCCGAGCGCCGCTTTCCCTTACGCGATCGACATCTACAATCCCGTCTACGGCGGCATCTCCGACGTGATGACGATGTCGATCAACACCAAGGAAGAACAGCGCGCGCATGCCGTCTATGCGCAGGATCAGATCGACCTGACCACCCAATGGAAGGCGTTGCTGGGCGTGCGCTGGGATAGCTACGACCAAACGGTGACGAACTTCCGCAACGGCGCCTCGAACAAGCAGTCCCTGAGCGCCACAAGCCCGCGCGCCGGCCTTGTGTATCAGCCGATGCCGGTGCTGTCGTTGTATGCGACCTTCTCGAAAGGCTTCCGTCCGAACAGCGGCATCAGCATCGACAACCAGGCCTTCGCGCCCGAGGAAAGCAAATCCTATGAAGTCGGCTCGAAGCTGGAGTCTTCCGACGGCAAGCTGACAGGGACGCTGGCCGTCTACAAAATCACCAAAGATAATGTGTTGACCACCAATCCGGTGAACACCGACTTCTCGATCTCCGCCGGTGAGGTGGGCAGCAAGGGCGTCGAGCTGGATTTGTCGGGCGAGATCGCGCGCAACCTGCGCCTGTCGGCGGCCTATGCCTACACCGACGCCACCGTCACCAAGGGCGACAATACGATCCGCACCGGCAGCCGCTTCCCGAATGTGCCGAAGCATAGCGCCACCGTCGTGCTGACGCAGGCCTTCGCGGTTGCCGGCGGCATGGCCACCATCGGCGGCGGCGTCAATTATGTGGGCGAGCGCCTGGGCGACGTGGCCGTGTCCAGCAACTTCATGCTGCCGGCTTATACGACGGCGAGGCTGATCTCGTCCTGGTCGCCGACCAAAAAGCTGCGCATCTCGCTGAACATCGACAACCTGTTCGACAAACAGTACTACGCAAGTTCGTACAGCCAACTTTGGGTATCGCCCGGCGCCGAGCGCACCGCCACGCTGAACCTGCACTACAAATTCTAAAGAGGATCTCAGAACATGATGAATCTGAAAAAAATAGCCTGCGCCGTTTGCGCCACCGCCGCGTTGGCCGGCGGCGTCGCGGTGGCGCCTGCCCAGGCGCACGGCATCTGGTTCGCGCAGCGCGCCACGCAGTTGGCCTTCCTGTACGGCGTCGGCGCCGACGACCTGGATTCGCTCAAGCGGCTGCCGCAGGTGACCAGCGTCGGCGGATACGATGCCGACGGCAAGCCGGTCGAGACCTCGCTGCAGCCGGACGGCCGCCTGGTGCTGGTCAATCTGGACAACCAGCCGGCGATCGTCACCGCGACACTGGACAACGGCACCTGGACCAAGACGCACGATGGCGTGTTCCATAAAAAAGGCAGGGACGAGATCCCGAAGTACATCATCAGCGAGCATACCTACAAGTACGCGGTGCATCTGCGTAAGGCATTGAGCAAACCGCTCGGACCTTTGCCGAACCAGATACTGCAGATCGTGCCGGTGGAGGCGGCGTTGCCGGCGATGCTGGGCGACCCGATCAAGCTGCGCGTGCTGTTCAAGGGTAAGCCGCTGGCCGGCGCCCAGGTGCTGCAGGACATGGTCAACGATCCGGACGCGGAGCCGGTGCTGTCCGGAGCCGATGGCACGGTGACCATCAAGGTGCGCAACCAGGGCCTGAACGTGATCGCGGCGATTTACCGAGGGCCGTCCGAGCAGCCGGCCAAGTTCGACAGCAGCGAGCATCTGGCCACGCTGTCGTTCGTGCTGGCCCATAAACCCGAATAATCAAGGAGAGCGTGATGATGAAGAAATTCCTCGGTACGATGGTGTTGTCGGCGGCCGCGCTGACGGCCGGTTATGCGGTGGCACACGGTTCGCCGGTGGCGAATCATGGCGGCATCGCGCAGGCGGTCGGCGAAACCTGGCTGGAGCTGGTGGTGCGGGGCGATCAGGTCGACCTGTATCTGCAGGACGACGGCGACGATATGGCCAGCGCCGACGTCACCGGCAAGATCACCCTGGTGACGGCGGCGGGCAAGCGGGAGTTCGTGCTCAAGCCGGCCGGCGGCAACAAGCTGGAGGCGAAGGCTCCCGGCGCCGCCAAGGCCGGCAAGGTGTTGGCGTTGCTGACGATGGCGGACAAGAAAACGCGCGTCAGCACGACGTTCGACATCAAGTAGCGCCAGGACGAAGCGATGCGGACGGCGGCGGTGGCGGAAGCTGCCGTCGCCGTCGTCGTATCGGCCGGCGATTAGTATCCGCGTCGGCGGTCGACGACGTCGTGCGGCGCCTCGCCGGCCATGTGGCGGCGCAGGTTGGCCAGCAAAACCGGCGCCGCCGTATCGGGTTGCGTCATGCTGGCGATGTGCGGCGTGATCAGCACGCGCGGATGGCGCCATAGCGCGTGATCGTCCGGCAGCGGTTCGGGGTCGGTGACGTCGAGGATGGCGCGCGACAGCTGGCCCGACTCCAGCGCCGCCAGCAGGGCGTCGTGATCGAGGTGCGGGCCGCGCGCGACGTTGATCAGCGCCGCGTCGCGCGGTAGCAGGGACATCAGCCGCCCGTCGAGAATGCCGCGGGTGGCGTCCGTCAGCGGCAGCAGGCAAACCAGCACATCGCATTGCGCCAGAAAGCGCGGCAGCGCCTCGTCGCCCGCGTGGCACTCCACGCCGTCCAGCGTTTTCCGCGAGCGGTTCCAGCCCACGCGGCGGAAACCGAAAACGCCGAGCCGCTCCAGCACCGCCTGTCCCAGCACGCCCAGTCCCATCACGCCGACCGTGCGCGCCGACGCCGGCTTGACCGGAATCGGCCGCCATTCGGCGCGCGTCTGCATGTCGGCGTAGTCGAGCAGGTTGCGGTGCAGGGCCAGCGCCGACATGGTCACGTACTCGATCATGCCATTGACGATGCCCGGTTCGACCATGCGCACCACCGTCACATGTTCCGGCACGGCGCCGAAATCGATATGGTCGATGCCGGCGCCGGACGCGAACAGCACCTTCAGGTTGGGCAGCGAGGCCAGGAAGTCGGCGCCGGCCTGCCAGGAGACCAGGTATTCGACGTCGCGCGGATCGCCGATGTCGTCGGGCCAGGTGCGGAATTCGATGTCCGGCGCGTGGGTGGCGAAGAAGCGCGCCCATACCTGCGTGCGCGCCGCGTCGGATCGGTACAATACACTCATGAATATGCCCTCGTTGCTATCGAGGCTATAGTATAAATATAGCCGCCTTTATTAGCTGCCGTTATCGCCGGCGCGGCGCGGCAAATCATGCTGATTCGATGCCGATAAAAGCCGTTTTGCTGCGCCGGCGGGGGCTTGGTCGGCACCTCTGTCGGCGCCAGGTTGGATATCATGAAGCTGTCGCGATATCAGGCCATCATCAACGAAAGGGCAACCATGAGCATCATCTTCAGACCGAAATACATCAGCTTCGACTGCTACGGCACCTTGATCTACTTCCAGATGGCGCCAATGGCGCGCAAACTGTTTGCCGACCGAATCAGCGCCGACGACATGGAGCGGTTCTGCACGGATTTCTCGGCCTTCCGCTACGATGAAGTGCTGGGAGACTGGAAGCCTTACTACGAGGTTGTCTACAACTCGCTGCTGCGCACGGCCAACCGCTGGAAGGTGCCGTTCCGCGAGTCCGACGTGGCCGAGATCTACGCCGCCGTGCCGACCTGGGGTCCGCACCCGGACGTGACCGAAGGCCTGGCCAAGATCGCCGACAAGATCCCGCTGGTGATCCTGTCGAACGCGATGGACGCACAGCTGGTGCACAACGTGAAAAACCTTGGCGTACCGTTCCACCGCGTCTACAGCGCGCAGCAGGCCAAGGCCTACAAGCCGCGCCTGACCGCCTTCGAATACATGATCGATCAGCTGGATGCGAAACCGGAGGACTTCCTGCACGTGTCGTCGTCGATGCGTTACGACCTGATGTCGGCCAACGACATCGGCATCAAGGACAAGGCCTTCGTCAACCGCGGCCATGAACCGGGCACGCCGTTCTACAAGTATCAGGAAATCAGCGACATCGGCGGCCTGGCCGGCCTGGTCGGCTTGTAAATGCAAGAAGCGGCGCATCGAGCGCCGCTTTTTTTCGGTCAGGAGGCACGGTACAACTTCTGATGAAAGCCGTTGACCTTGACGGTGATGGTGACCGGATGCTCGCCCTTGTTCCGCCAGAACCAGCCATGGATGCCGTCGAAGCCGGCGGTGAAGCTGCCCTGGGCGCCGGTCTGGCGCGGCTCTTTCCAATACGTCGTGAATTCGTTCGGCTTGGCGTTCTCCGGCTCGCCGTGCATGTCCGCCTTGACAGGCGCGCCGTCGGTGCCCCAGCTGAAGACGAAATGCTCACCCTTGCGCATCAGGGCTTTGACCTCCGCGCCCTGGCCCGGCTCCAGCGTCACCCGCATTTCGTCGGAGCGCATGGGCATGGCGCTGCGCGCCACCGGCGCGGCGGCCGGCGAGGACG
>DATMSN010000501.1:0-1541 GCA_035565375.1 Duganella sp.
CGGCGCCGCTCGAAGTTGCGGTCGGCGCCGGCCAGCCCGGCCTCCTTGAACATCAGCTCGCGCAGCAGATTGGTGATGAAATAACTGCGGCCGCTGGCCGCGTTGGGCGCCAGCACCTTGCGATCGAGTCCGAACGCCGACGCCAGCGATACCATCACGCGGTCGATCGGGCTGCCCTCCTGCGTGCCGCTGGTGAAGTACACGCCGCGCAGCAGCGCCGCCCGCTCGAAACGGGTGGCCTGGAACACCTCGTTGAGGAAGCCGCCCAGCACCTCGCCGATGGCGGCGAACTGCTGCGGGAACCGGTAGACCAGCGCGCGCCGTTGCAAGTCGCGCTCGTTCTGCACGCGTTCCAGCACGCGCGCCTGCAATTGCCGCTCCAGCGCCAGGAAGCGTTGCGGGAAGCTGGCCAAGGCCTGGCCGGCCTGGTCGTCGGCATCGGCCGGAAAGGTCATGCCCCAGACCTGGGCCCGCTCCTCGCGGCCGAGGCCATCGAAGAACTCGACGAAGCCCGCCAGCAGGTCGCATTTGGTGACCGTGACATAGATCGGGAAGCTGCTGCCCAGACGCTCGTGCAGCTCCTTGATGCGGGCGCGGATGGCCAGCGCCTGCGCCTGCCTGCCCGCCGGCCCCTGCTGCAGAAGATCGGCCACGCTGAGCGCGACGATGACGCCGTTGATGGGCCGGCGCGGCCGGTGTTTTTTCAGCAGGCCGAGAAAGCCGCTCCAGCCGGCCTGATCCAGCTCGCCGTCGCTGTCCTGCGTGGTGTAGCGGCCCGCCGTGTCGAGCAGCACCGCCTCGTCGGTGAACCACCAGTCGCAATGGCGCGTGCCGCCCACGCCGCCGACGGCGCCCGGCCCCAGCGTGTCGGCCAGCGGAAACTTCAGCCCCGAGTGCAGCAGCGTGGTGGTCTTGCCGCTGCCCGGCGCGCCGACGAACATATACCACGGCAACTGGTACAGGTACTGGCCACCCCACAGCCTCTTGCCCGGCGCGGCCTTGCGCAACGCGTCCATCGCCTGGCGCATGCGCGTGGCCAGCAAGGCTTGCTCGCGCAACGCCTCCGGCTGCTGGGAAGAGGCGCCCGCCTTGCTTTCCTCGGGGGGCGCCAGGCTGGCCATCAGACGGCGCTCGGCCAGCCTGGCGGCGATCAGTTTCCACAGGAAGTAAGCGGCCCAGATCGACAACAGCGACAGGATCAGGAACCACCGCGTGCCGCTCGGCGCCAGCGGCGCGTTGCCGTCGAAGGCGAACAGCGGTCCCTCGAACCACACCAGCAGCGATAACAGCAGCACGCCGAGCAGGGACAGCACCCAGCGTTTCATCAGCCAGGAGAATAATCGTTTCATAGGCGTCCGCCCGGGCGGCCCGAAAAGAGGATAAGTAAATTGATCATCATGGCGCCGGTGTCAGCACGACGATATCGACCCGGCGGTTGCGCGCGCGGTTGAGCGGACTGTCGTTGGCCACCAGCGGCTCGGTGTCGCCACGGCCCTCGGCGCTGTAGCGCGAGATCGGCCCGGCGCGCTGCGCCAGCACGG
>DATMSN010000502.1:0-2530 GCA_035565375.1 Duganella sp.
CCGGCCTCGGCGTCGTTGGAGGCCTGCCGGCCGCGCTCGCTGACCCGGCGCGCCAGGTTCAGGTGCACCTGGATGCGCGCGGCCAGCTCGCCCGGCGAAAACGGCTTGGACACATAATCGACGCCGCCGATCGACAGGCCCATGATGCGCTCCTCGTCGGCGTCGGCGCCGCTCAGGAAGATCACCGGGATGTCCTGCGTCACGGGGTTGGCTTTGAGCAACCTGCACGCCGTGTAGCCGTCCATGCTCGGCATGCGCACGTCGAGCAGGATCAGGTCCGGGTGGTTGGCCAGGGCCAACTGGTAGCCCTGCAGCCCGTTGAACGCCACCGACACCTTGTACGGCAGCTCGCTGAGCAGATCGACCAGCACACGCTGCTCGAACGCGGAGTCGTCCACGATGAGGATTTTGCGCTGGGTGCTGTCGCTGGCCGTCGGCATGGGTCACCTTGGATGGTTGATAAATTCGTCACGCCCTGTTGCGTATTATGCCTATCTTTTAAAAATTTTTAATAGTTTTCTCCGCCTACAGAACCTTGGTCACTTGCAGCAAAAGCAGGCTTTTTTTAGATCATCAATAATGGATCGGGTGTTGGACGGTGGCAATTGTGAAATTGTTGCCGTTGCGCACCTAGCCAGCCAGCGCACGGGTACGCGCCAGCCAATGCGCGCTTCCGGACGCCCGGATGCCATATTTCACGAAGAAATTTACTGTCGGACATGGTGGATTTTGGAGAGTTTTTAGCACCACTTTATGGTCTATGTTGAAGAAAGAAACGGTCCGGAGAGTGTTGTTTTTATAGAGGAAATATCTCAATCGCAAGGCCAAAAAGGAGACAAAAATTGACACCGAAAAAAAACATCCATGTCACAGGGGCTTTCCCGAGTACAAGTCGCACGTTACCGCCGCACACCCGCCGGCCGGTTTGATCGCGCACTGCCTTTATTACTGATTTTTCCTGTTCAACCTGAACTAAGGAGTTACAAATGAAACATACCGATTTCGGCCGCATGCCATGCCCCATCGCCCGCAGCCTGGGCAAAGTTGGCGAATGGTGGAGCATCCTGATCCTGCGCGACGCCTTCTACGGCCTGTCGCGGTTCGACGAGTTCGAGAAGAGTCTGAAGATCGCCCCGAACATGCTGACCCGCCGCCTGGCGGGCCTGGTCGAGGGCGGCCTGATGGAGCGCCGCCAGTACAGCGCCCGGCCGCCGCGTTATGAATATGTGCTGACCAAGGCCGGCCGCGACTTCAAACCGGTGCTGCTGGCCTTCATCGCCTGGGGCAACGACCATCTGGCCCCCGAGGGCGCCAGCCTGCTGGTGGTCAGCCGCGAAACCGGCAAGCCGGCCGACCAGGTGCTGGTCGACGCCAACAGCGGCCTGGCCATCAACGACGAGGACTATATGTTCGCGCCCGGACCGGCCGCCAGCGACACCATGCGTACCCGTCTGATCGAGATCAGCAAGCACGCGTCGTAAGCGTCACCGCTGCCAGACAAGGCGCCGGCTTGCCGGCGCTTTGTCGTTGTGGGCGCCGGTTCTTGCATAAACGTAAGGTGCGTCCGCCATTGTCCGGGCTTTGTAGAATTGATTCCTCTTCATTCCAATGGGAGGTATCCATCATGAACAACAAGATCGGGATAGCCGTCGCCGCCTGCGTGGCCGTGCTGGCCGCGGGCGCGGCCGCTGCGCAAAGTCTGAGCAAGGGCGATCAGCGCATCCTTGCCAGCCTGGCCCAGGTCAATGTGAACGAGGTCGCGGCCGGCAATATCGCGGTGCAAAAAGCCAGCGCGCCGGAAGTGAAGGCCTTCGCCCAGAAAATGGTGGATGACCACACCAAGGGCTTGCAGGAGGTGCAGCAGGTGGCGCAGGCCAAGAACGTGACCCTGCCCACCGAGCCCGACGCCAAGCACAAGAAAATGGTCGACCGGCTCAACGCGCTCAGCGGGGCCGAGTTCGACAAGAACTATGTCGCCAACGCCGGCGTCAACGACCACAAGGCCGCGCACAAGCTGGTCGCCGATGCCCAGCAAAAGGCCAAGGACCCGGACATCAAGGCACTGGCGGCCAAGCTGCAGCCGACCATCGACGAGCACATGAAGTCCGTGCCGCGGATGGCCGCCGGCAAGGCGGACACGCCGCGCACGCAGCAGTAAAGCGCCGCAAACTACTCGGCGAACAGTCGGTGGCGGCGCGGCCGCCATCGTCGATCCAAGTCGTTTCCCCGGCGACGTAAAGTGCCGTGCGGCAGGGCCGCTGGCGCGGTCCGGCGGGGCTGCCTGAAAACTGTGGAATAATGCTGGAACAGCGTTTAAATGCGGCCTGGCAACTATGCCGGCGGGCGGCACACAGTCAAAGGAAGTTACTTGGTGGACATGTTCGCTCTCGATGAAGAGCTGGCGCGGTGGGAGGCGGCGTTGCCGGAGACATCCGGTGCGCGGCGCCTGCCACTGCTGGTGGCGCTCGCCTGGCATTTGCGCCAGCGGGCTCCCGCGCGCGCCCGTGCCTTGTCCGCCGACATCGTTCCG
>DATMSN010000503.1:0-6610 GCA_035565375.1 Duganella sp.
CCGAGCGGCGCTCGTTCCAGCCCCAATCGCCGAACATCAGGATGTTCGGCCGCGCCAGCGCGCCGCAGCGCGGGCAGGCCGGGACCCCGTTCAGCAGGCGGCAGGCGTCGTTGTCGACCTCCGGGTGGAAATCGTCGGCGCGCCAGATATCGCCGCCGCAGGGCGTCAGGCATTGCAGGTGGTGGATGGAGCCGTGGCATTCGTGTATCCGTTGCGGATCGAAGCCGGCGCGCTGGAACTGGCCGTCGACATTGCTGGTGAAAACGCCGTAGCCGTGGTCCATGCGCTCGCCCCACGCCTTGAGCATGGCGAAGCCGGCGTGCGGCGCGGTGTCGCGGTAAAGTTTGAGGCGATGGCCGTAGAAGCCCCAGGCCAGCGACGGATCGGCGCGGAAGGTGTCGGGCGAGGCGACGCTGGTGAACGCCATGCGCGCGCGGGCGAGGGCGGGGTAGGCCCGCCAGAATCCCTCGTCGCCGCGAAAATCGGGCAAGCCGGAGTCGACCCCCATGCCGGCGCCGGCGGCGACGACCAGCAAATCGGCGTCGGCGACGAGGCTGGCGGCTTGTTCGATCAGGCGGGCGGGGGAGGGTTCGGACATGGCGGATATCTTACCCGGGCGTCGGATGGAAAGCTATTCGAGCGTCGTGCAACGCAAACATGACAAATACTTAAAGTGGCTGCTATAATTGCGAATTCGTCGGGGCGTAGCGCAGCCTGGTAGCGTACGTGCATGGGGTGCACGGGGTCGGAGGTTCGAATCCTCTCGCCCCGACCAATAGATTCAAGGACTTAGGCCAATCTTCGGATTGGCCTTTTTCTTTTTCGACTCGCTGTGTCCGATGGACGTCCGAAAATGCACTGTATTCCCGGAGGGCAGCGGTCTAATTTTCCTGGACACCTCAATAGGTGGAAAAACCACCGCATACGAAGAAATGCATGACGAGAAAGGGTAAAACATTCGATCATAGCTTGAAGTTGGAAGTCGTTCGGATGATCACAGAAAAGGCCTGAGCGTCCAGCGCGTCAGCGAGAGCATGAGCATTGGCCAGACGGCGATGCGCCGCTGGCTGGCCCAGTACAGCACCGAGCAAAATGGGGCAGGCTTGTACCGGCAAGCCTCGCTGGAGTCGACCAGAGGCGCTGTGATTGAAACGTTTCCCATGGGGTTCCTTGATGAGCACTGAAAAACACGCGGCAGAGGCTGCGCACGGAGCAATTCTAGTGATCGCCGAGTGTCAGATAAAATCGACTTTGTCCCGACCGTGTACGCATATGTCGGAGTCCGCAATGTCGCACCGGTCTGTCCCCGACGGAATCTTAATAGAGCCCATTACCGTCAGCGGGGCTTTGGCCGGTGTGTATCGATCTATCTTCGTTGCGGTCAGTTTATGCGCCATGGCATTCCCACTGGTTTGCTCTGCCAAAAAAATGCTCGAGGCATCTTGGTAAGAAATTGGTAAGTGGGTTCGGAGGTTCAAATCCTCTCACCCCGACCAATATTCAAAGACTTCGGCCAATCATCGGATTGGCCTTTTTCTCTACGATAATTTCTGGGTTGTGCAGCAGCGTATTGTTGCTGGTTCTGTTGGCGGCGGCCGGCGCGGCTGGCACCATTTCCTAGAGCGCCGACCGCGCCGCTCGTGCAAGTGGGTGTTTCAGTCGGCCACGCTGAGCGCAACGGCGAGCTGATTGGGGCCCGACTGCGGAACGGAGCTGGCTATCGATTTGAATATGACGTGTTCGAGGAAGATCTCGAAAAATGGGTCTTCTGTGAGTACCGCATGCCATCGGGGTTTGCGCGGGTGATGTGTCGACTCCCAACTGACGGACATGCCTGCGAGATGCGCCTTAAGCGGGCACGCGGGTGCTTGGTCGCGGGCAGTATCCGTTGCGAGTAATGCGTCGGTCGCAGGCTATCCCGTTAGTACCACCGCTTGGCCCATCTCCGGCCCGTTGGCGCTGATATTCAGCGTGCGGCTATTTGAACGGTTTTTTGCCGGCAAACGTAGCGAGCACCTGACCGTTGCGTACTGCGCTGTTCGCGGCGACGCTGCGGCAGTAGCCGGCTCAGCTCGCTGCGCGCTTGACATATCGCGGCAGGGACAACGGCGAGCCGCCGGTCCAGCTGGCCTGGATAATCAGGCGACCGACAGCTCCAGCTCGCCACCAAGGGCCGCAATGGCGTCCTCGATCCGGTCGATGCGCGTGGTGTGCTTCAGGTCGATCAGTCTGTTGACTTCTTGCCGCGTCGTGTCCATGCGGCGCGCCAGTTCGGATGGGATGACGTTTTGTGCGAGCATTTGGTTAAGCAGCAGGATCTTAGCGGCGACGCTAGCAGGTAACGGGATCAGATGATCACCAGGTTGGGCGGCAGAAGGTGCTGGGACTGTGCGCTTCTCATCGAAGTAGACCTCCATCGAGGCGAGTAAGACGTCCTTGGCCATAAACAGCGCGTCGGCTTCATCGTCTCCTTGGGTGATCGCTTCGGGGATGTCGCGGAAAGTGACAGTGATGCCGGCCGCTTCCGGAGAAAAGGTCGCAGGATATTTCATGGAAGATTCCTATAGGCTAGGGGGCTGTCGATCCAGTGGGGAGTGATGCGACCGCTTTTGACGTCTGCCTCATTTCAGCTTAAGCTGTTTTTTGACGCCTTCGACAACTCCGGTAGTCAGTTCTTTTGCCGGGTGTCTGGGCAGGAAGCTGGTCTTGCCGTTCAGTTTAACTTTCGTGTGGTTCGTTCCTTCCTCGAAAGTCGCTCCGTGCCGCTTGAGCCATCTGACAAACTCACTCTGCTTCACGGTGCCTCCACTGCTTTACTAAGAATCCAGTGTAATCATAATCGATTACATTGGCAAATCATTTGCGATTTATTTTGATTGCCTTCCAGCATCGAACATGCTACCGGCAGCGGCGGCCGCCGATGGCGAGCGAACGGCATCACCCCTCCATCCGTGCCATACTGGCACGCCCTTCTACGAGGAGATTGGTATGCCGTTTTATAAAGTTTGGTATCGGAATAGCCCCGAGCCCTTGGAGCATTCGAGCGCGAGTATTCTGCACGAAGATAAGATCCTGGATTTGGTATTGAAGAAGGAAAACATCGCGTCGACCGGCCCAAGTTTGAAAGACATCATCGCCAGTAACAATTTGGCCCCGGTGCGATACACCGAAGATGAAAGCGAGCCGTTCACTATCGGATAGGTGTTACATCCATGACGTCACGCCGCCCACGCAGGGCGGCTTTTTTTCGCCCCAGCGATTCGCAGTGGCCTGTAAAGTGTTGTTTATTGGAAAAATATATTCCAAAAATGTCACGGCAGGATTACCATCGGAGATCAAAAAAATTACAAACGGGGAAACTGTGTTTGCAAAAATTAACTGGAATAAGCTGGGCTTGGTTATAGCCGCCGTGCTCATCTACGCGATCGTTCTGAACGAGCTCATTCCCGAGGAGGCGCGCTATGTGGGGACCAATTCCATGTACATCGGCCATCCTCCACTAAGCGATAGCGCCAAGTAATCGCCGTCGAAACTCTGCCCGCCGCCCGCTGGCTCTTTTTTTGCTCCCCATCCAAGAATCTGTGTCGGTACGCCATGTAACGGTGAGGCTCGCGCTTTTGTGTCATTCTTCCACGCACTCAAACAAACCGGAGGACGCCATGAGCGACGATCTGAAAAAAGCAGGGCAGCAGGACCGCGCGCGTATCAATGTCAAGGAGCCGCATGAAGTGGCCTACTGGACCAAGGAATTGGGTATTACGAAGGACCGTCTCGCGCAACTGGTGAAAGAGGCCGGGCCGAGCGTCAAGGCTGTCCGCGAGAAGCTGGCAAGCGATTAAGTACCCACCTCCGACGTTGCCATAGTTGCCAGCCCGTCGTATCATGGCGGCGTTTTGGTGCTCGCGGCCTGGTTCCAGGCCGCAGTTAAACGGGAAACACGCGCTGGCTCGCCAGCGGCAAACGTGTGCTGTCCCCGCAACGGTAAAACAGGCGCCGCGCTTCCAACGGGATGCGCGGCCGGTCGTCTCTGAAGTCCACTGTGCATTCTGCATGGGAAGGCGAGACGATCCGACCTGTTAGCCCGGATACCGGCCAAGGCGGATGGAAGCAAGCGGCCGGGAGGTGTCGTGTTTTGCGGAGGATGCGGGATCGGCGCCACGGCGCCGGCTTGTGATTTCGTCTGACTGTCGTTGATGGCGGCTGCTTCTTTTTTTAACGGCGCACGGGGATGTGCGCCTGACAAAAAAGATCGCCAGCGATCGTGACAGAAAGTCCTGATGAAGAAGCAATCCCCCCGGCCGCAACGCAAGCTGCGCCTGATTCCCTCCATGCTCCTGCTGGCCGCGCCGGCCTTCGCCAACGCCACTGCGGCCGACGGCGCCGATGGCAGCGCTCCCGCCGACGGCAGCCAGACCACGCCGCAGCAGGTGCGCGTGTCGGCCAGTCTGATTCCGCTCGGCGTCGCCGATTCCGCCAACCAGGGCACGGTGACGGCCAAGCAGCTGGAAAACCGTCCATTGCTGCGCACCGGCGAACTGCTCGAGGCCGTGCCCGGCCTGATCGTGACCCAGCACGCCGGCGACGGCAAGGCCAACCAGTATTTCGCGCGCGGTTTCAATCTCGACCACGGCACCGATTTCCGCACCACGGTGATGGGCATGCCGGTCAACCTGCCGACCAACGCGCACGGCCAGGGCTATTCCGACCTGAACTTCCTGATCCCGGAACTGGTGAGCACCATCCAATACAAGAAGGGCACGTACTACGCGGAGGAGGGCGACTTTTCGGCGGCCGGCGCGGCGGCCTTCGATTATGTCCAGCGCATGGAGCAGGGTTTGCTGAGCGTGGAGGCGGGCCAGAACCGCTTTACCCGCGTGCTGGTGGCGAATTCGACGCCGCTGGCCGCCGGCACGCTGCTGTATGCGATCGAGCGCGCGGGCCAGGACGGACCGTGGGATACGCCCGAGGACTACAAGCGCGCGAACGGCGTGCTGTCATACAGTTTGCGCAGCGGCGACGACGACGTCAGGCTGACCGCCATGGGCATGCACTCGTCGTGGAATTCGACCGACCAGGTGCCGCGGCGCGCGCTCGACAGCGGTTTGATCGGCCGCTATGGCGCGCTCGATCCCAGCGATGGCGGCGAGACCTCGCGTTACAGCGCGTCCGCCGAGTGGACGCGCCAATACGCCGATGGTCGCAGCAAGGTCGATGCGTATCTGATCAAATCGCGTCTGGACCTGTTCAGCAATTTCACCTATGTGCTTGACGACCCCGAACACGGCGACCAGTACCACCAGGCCGAGAGCCGCCAGATCCTGGGCTTGAACGCGGAGCGCGCCTGGCAACACAAACTCGGGCCGTTCGCCTCCGAGACGGCGCTGGGGGCGCAGCTGCGCCAGGATCACTTGTCGCCGGTGGGGCTGTATTTGACCGAGGAGCGCCGGCGCCTGTCGAGCGTGCGCGAGGACGACGTCAAGGAGCGCGCGGCGGCGCTGTATCTGTCCAACAGCACGACCTGGGCGCCGTGGCTGCGCACCGTGGCCGGCGTACGGTCGGACCGCTATTCGTTCGATGTCGACAGCGACACCGCGGCCAACTCGGGCAAGGTCGAGGCGTCGATCACCAGCCCCAAATTCACCGCAATTTTCACGCCGGGTAAAAACGCCGAGGTGTATCTGAACTGGGGGCGTGGCTTCCATAGCAACGATGCGCGCGGCGTCACCGGTACCGTCGATCCTAAAACCGGCCTGGCGGTGGACGCCGATGGCGCGCCGATCGAACGCGCCACGCCGCTGGTCAAGGCGACAGGCAAGGAGGCCGGCCTGCGGCTGGTCGGACTGGTGCCGGGCCTGCAAACGACGGTCGCCGCCTGGCGGCTCGATCTCGATTCGGAGCTGATTTTCATTGGTGACGCGGGCAGCACCGAGGCGGGGCGTCCGAGTCGCCGCCGTGGCATCGAGCTGGCCAACTTCTACACGCCGGCCAAGGACTGGATCATCGACGCCAACCTGGCATGGTCGCACGCGCGCTTCACCGACAACGACCCGGCGGGCAATTTCATTCCGGGGTCGATCAACCGCACGGCGTCGGTCGGGGTGTCGGGCGAATCCGGCCCGTGGTCGGGCGGCGTCCGGCTGCGCTATTTCGGCCAGCGCGCGCTGGTGGAGGATGACTCGGTGCGTTCGCCTTCGTCGACGCTGGTCAATATGAAGCTGGGGTATAAACTGGCGGCCAACCTCAAACTCACGGTCGAGGTGCTCAATCTGTTCGACCGCAAGGTGAGCGACATCGACTACTATTATGAGTCGCGCCTGCCCGGCGAGGCGGCGCCGGTGGCCGATATCCATACGCACCCCGGTGAAATGCGCACGCTGCGCGCGGGCCTGGCCTGGCGGTTCTGACGCCGCCGGTACTAGCGAAATCCAGACAGGATGCGTTATGCTGCGCGGCTGGTAAGAAACAGCGGATTTCAAGGTAAGGCATATGTCAAAAGAGAGAAAACCGCCGCCTTTGCAGGCGTCGCGGCCGGCGTCGGCCGAGGAGGCCGCCGCCAAAAGGCGGGAGCGCGAGCAGCGCGATGCGCAGGTGCGCGGCGTGACGTCGATTC
>DATMSN010000504.1:0-3837 GCA_035565375.1 Duganella sp.
TTCTGCTTGCATTAGCATCAGGGCGCTCTTCATCTCAACCGCTTCCTGCAATGGCGTGCGGCCGAAGAAGCGCTTGAACTCGCGGCTGAACTGCGAGCTGCTTTCATAGCCAACCATATTGGACGCGGTCGCCGCGCTCACGCCATCCTGGACCATCAGCAAGCGCGCCTTGTGCAACCGGGTGCTCTTCAAATACTGTATGGGCGTGGTGTGCGTCACTGCCTTGAAGTTGGCGTGGAAGGCCGCCACGCTCATTCCCGCCTCGCTGGCCAGCGTGCCGACATCGATCTCGCTGGCATACTGCTCATGGATCTTGCGCAGCGCCTTGCCGATCTTGCCGAACTGGCTTTGCTGCGTCAACGATGCCAGCACCGCGCCGCCCTGCGGCCCGGTCAGCACACGGTACAACAGCTCCTTCACGATCGCCGGCCCCAGTATGGCCGCGTCATCCGGTACTGTCAGCGCGGTCAATAAGCGCAGCAGCGCATCACTCATGTCGTCGCTCATCGGCGTCGAATGGATGCCGGCCGGCGGCATCATCTTGTCCTTGCGTGATTTGCTCAGTGCCAGCACCAGTTCCGCCGCCACCGGCAAATCGATGCGCAGCGCAACGGCCAGCATGGGCTCCTTCTCGCTGACCTCGGTCTCGGACTCGAACGGCAACGGCACCGACAAGACCAGATAGTGATTGGCGTCGTAGACATACGATTCATCCGCCAGATAGCCCCGCTTGCGGCCCTGGCACACGATGACGATGGATGGCTCGTACATCACCGGAATGCGCGGCAACGAGCGGTTGGCGCGCATGAACCTGACACCGTCGAGCGTCGACAAGGTGTAACCCTCAAACGGGGCCAATTTATTTAACAAGGCAACCAACCGGTGTTGATGTTCGTTGTTCATAAGCGGCGAATGTCGATTTAGAGGATCAGGCAATGCGGCGATATTATCCGATATTTCGTCGCTTTCGCTCGGCACGCATACTGGCTCCATCGCAGTTCAACTTATTCAAGGAGCCCACAAATGACCAACGAAACGAGCAAGAAAGTCGTCCTGATCACCGGCGCCAGCAGCGGCATCGGCGAGGCCACCGCCAAACATCTGGCGCGGCACATGCACGTCGTGCTGGGCGCGCGCCGCACCGAGCGCCTGGAGCGCCTGGCCGCCGCCATCAATGCGGAAGGCGGCTCGGCTTCGGTGTTTCCGCTGGACGTGACCAGCGAGGCCAGCATGAACGAGTTTGTTCGCTTCGCGGCGGAAAAACATGGCCGCGTGGATGTCCTGATCAACAACGCCGGGGTCATGCCGCTGTCCAAGCTGGAAGCGCGCAAGATCGCGGAGTGGAATCAGATGATCGACGTGAACATTCGCGGAGTGCTGCATGGCATCGCCGCAGCCCTGCCGCTGATGCAGGAGCAGCGCAGCGGCCAGATCATCAACATGGCGTCGATCGGCGCCTACACCGTCAGCCCGACGGCGGCGGTCTACTGCGCCACCAAATTCGCGGTCGCTGCCATCACGGAAGGCTTGCGCCAGGAAGTGGGGGCGGATATCCGCGTCACGCTGGTGTCGCCTGGCGTGGTCGAATCCGAACTGGCGGAGTCGATTTCCGATCCGGCCGGCCGTGAGGAAATGCGCAGCTTCCGCCAGATCTCCATCAAGCCGGAAGCGATTGCGCGCGCTATCGAATTCGCCATTCAGCAGCCGGCCGATGTCGATGTCAGCGAGATCGTGGTGCGGCCAACCGCCAGCCCGTACTAAGCCGCCTGCGCCTTTCCCCGGCGGTGCCGGAGCCGCCGGTCGTCCGGATATTGTCCGGCGTCGCGGGATCGTTAGCGCGGGACGGTGTGTATCGACGCCACCTCACCAGACCCGGCAAGCTTTTTCCCGCACCATCGCTTGCCGGGGCTTGCAGGCGAAAGCGCGGGCGAAATCCGGCATATTGGCCAGCACGCCGTTGACGCGGTACTTGGCGGGCGTATGCGGATCGTTGATGGCGTCCGCGCGCAACTGTTCGGGGCGGGTGTTTTCGCAAGTCGACTGCGCATAGCCGACAAAGAAACGCTGCTCGGCGCTCAGCCCGTCGCGCGCGTCGGCGATGGCGGCGCCCAGTTCCGTCTTCCAGGCCAGCCAGGCCAGCATCAGGCCGCCGGCGTCCGCCAGGTCCTCGCCCAGGGTCAGATTGCTGTTGACCTTGATATCGTCGATGACGACGTATTGGCCGTACTGCTCGGCCACGCATTGCGCCCGCTCCTTGAATGCCGCGCTGTCGTGCGCGCCCCACCAGTCGCTCAGATTGCCTTGGGCATCGAATTGCCGGCCCTGGTCATCGAAGCCGTGGGTCAGCTCGTGGCCGATGGTGGCGCCGGTATTGCCATAGTTCGGCGCGGCGTCCATCGCCGGATCGTACAGCGGCGGCTGCAGCACGCCCGCCGGAAAGTACATTTCATTTTTCTGCGGCGCATAGAAGGCGTTGACGGTCGGCGCGCTCACTATCCATTGCGCGCGGTCGACCGGCTTGCCGATCTGCGCCAGGACGCGGCGCGTCTCGAATTCCACGCCACGGCCCGCGTTGCCGGCGAAGTCGTCCGGCCGCACCCGGTAGGCGGCGTAGTCGCGCCACTGGTCGGGGTAGCCGATCTTGTTGGTCATGGCCGCCAGCTTGCGCTGCGCTTTTTGGCGCGTGTCCGCGCTCATCCAGTTGGCGCCGTCGATCTGTGCGCGCATGTGCGCCTCGATCTGGCGCGTCATGCGCACCACTTCCCGGCGCCGCTCCGGACTGAAAGTGCGGCGCACGAACAGCTCTCCCAGCGCGTCGCCCAGATGGCGGTCGACCAGCGCCACGCACCGCTGCCAGCGCGGCTGCTGTTGCGGCACGCCCAGCAGCGTGTTCTGGTAAAACGCGAAGTGCTCGCCGGCGTAATCCTCGGACAGATAGGCGGCCTTCTGGCGTATCGCTTGCCAGCGCAGGTAATCCTTGAGCTGCGCCAGAGAAATCCGGCGCAATTGCTGTTCCAGCGCGCGCAGGTAGGCCGGTTCGGTGATATTCAGTTTTCCCCCCGCCGGCAAGCCCAGCGCGTCGAGATAGGCGGCCCAGCCGAAGGTGGGCGTGAGCGCCTGCAATTGCCGCCAGCTCGCCGGATGGTTCAGCGCCAGCGGATCGCGCTTCTGGTCGGGCGACAGCAGCGCCCCGGCCAGTGCGGTTTCCATGCGCAGGATCCGGCTGGCGGCGTGCCGCGCCGCCGCCGGCGATTTGCCAAACTGGATGAAGGTGCGGGCCACATGCCGGCGGAAGGCGTCCCGCAGCGCCACGGATGCGGCGTCGTCGTTCAGATAGTAGTCGCGGCTGGGCAAGCTCAGATCCGCGGCCCTGGCGTAGGCGATGACCTGGCCGGCATCGCTGAAGTCCTGGCCGGCCGTGAACTGGAACAGAATCTCGCTGCCGATTTGCAGGTGCATCAGGGCCAGCACGGCCGGCAGGTCGCGTTTGCTGCGCATCTTGCCGATCGCGTCCAGATAGCTTCGCAGCGGCGCGGCGCCGCGGCGTTCGATGGTGGCCGCGTCCATGCAGGCGGCGAAATAGTCGCCCAGCTTTTGCTCGCTGGCGCCGCGGCCGCTCTGCCGTGGATCGATCTGTTGCAGCAGCTCCCACAGATAGCGCTGGTTGTCGGCCGCCAGTTTGCTGTACACGCTCCAGTAGCTGGCGCTGGCGGGGATCGGGTTGTTGCGCATCCAGCCGCCGCAGCTGTACTGATAAAAATCCTCGCACGGATCGGCGTCGCGGTCCATGGCGGCGGGATCGAGGCCCGGCGTGTAGGGCAGCGCCGCCGGCGAGAT
>DATMSN010000505.1:0-7957 GCA_035565375.1 Duganella sp.
CGCGTGGAGGACGCGCCCTGGCATCGCTTCCCGCGCGGTTCGGTGCCGGGTAACTTCCTGCACGAGCAGCTGGAGTGGATGGGCGGGGAGGGCTTCGCCATCGTCGACCAGGACAATTTCGAGGCGCGCCTGACGCGCCGGGTCGAGCGCGCCGGTTGGGGCAACCGGCTGGACGACACGCTGGCGTGGCTGCGCCTGATCGCCACGACCGAGCTGCCGTATATGAACGCGCCGCTGAGCCGCATCGACTCGCCGCTGCCGGAGATGGAGTTCTGGTTCCCGAGCGAACGGCTCGACACCGGCGCGCTGGATCAGCTGTGCGTCGCCCATTTATTGAACGGCGCGGCGCGGCCGTCGCTGCCGGAGCGCCAGCTGCACGGCATGCTCAAAGGCTTCGCCGACCTGGTGTTCGAGCATGAGGGCAAATTTTGGGTACTCGATTACAAGTCGAACGCGCTGGGCGCCGGCGACGCGGCGTACCACGAGCCGGCGCTGATCGGCGCGATCGCCGAGCACCGCTACGATATCCAGGGCGCTATTTATATGTTGGCGCTGCACCGGCTGCTGCAAAGCCGCCTGGGCGGGCGCTACGATCCGGCCGAACATCTGGGCGGGGCGATTTTCCTGTTCCTGCGCGGCATCGCCAACACGCAAACGCGGGGCTGCTACTGGATGGCGCCGGACCCGGCGTTGCTGGACGGACTCGATCGACTGCTCGGCTATTCCGGCCCGGCGCATGGCGGGGCCTCGGATGGATATTGACATGGACACTTCCGCGCCGCTGTTCGCGCGCATCGACGCGCTGACCGAAAGCGGCCATCTGCGCCGCCTCAGTGGTGCTTTCGCGCGCTTTGTCGCCTCCATTGGCAGCAGTTCGCCGCAGTTGACGGTGGCTTGCGTGCTGTTGTCGGAACTGGAGGGGCGCGGACACAGCTGCCTGATGCTCGACGAATTATCGGCCGATCCCGCCGCCTTGCTGGGCTGGACCGGCGACGAGTGGCGCGAATTGCGCGACACGGTAGGCGCCTGGCCGAAAAATCCGGCCGCGTGGCGGACGTTGCTGGCCGGCTGCGACCAAGTCTGGCCGGTCGGCGACCTCGATTTCCAGCAACCGCTGATACTGGACGGCGAGCGGCTCTACCTGCGCCGCTATTGGCGCGACGAAACGATGGTCGCCCAGGCGGTGCGCAGCCGCGCGCTGGGCGGCGTCATCGCCATCGATGCCGACAACG
The DNA here is from genome assembly GCA_035565375.1 of Duganella sp. Lineage (GTDB taxonomy): Bacteria > Pseudomonadota > Gammaproteobacteria > Burkholderiales > Burkholderiaceae_D > Rugamonas. The sequence goes on from DATMSN010000505.1 coordinate 1,233, forward strand.
AAGTGGCCGAAGTGCGCCGCTGGCTCGACATCCTCTTCCCGCACGCGGCGCGCGGCGGCGGCGTGGATTGGCAAAAAGTCGCGTGCGCGGTCGCCATGCGGGGCAAGCTCGGCATCATCACGGGCGGTCCGGGCACGGGCAAGACCTACACGGTGGCCCGGCTGCTGGCCTTGCTGTTCGCCACCAGCGGCGGCCGGCACTCCGATTTGCGTGTGGCCCTGGCGGCCCCGACCGGCAAGGCGGCCGCCCGCTTGAAGCAATCGATCGACGTCGCGCTGGCCGGACTGGACGAGCGCGTGCGCGACGTGATGCCCGTGCGCGAACTGGGCGCCGCCCGCACCTTGCACAGCTTGCTTGGCGCGCGGCCCGATACGCGCGCCTTCCAGCATCACGCCGGCAACCAACTGGATGTCGATGTGTTGATTGTTGATGAGGCGTCAATGATCCACCTGGAAATGATGTCCGCGTTGCTGGCCGCGCTGCCGGCCAGCGCCACGTTGATACTGCTCGGCGACAAGGACCAGTTGGCGTCCGTCGAGGCCGGCGCGGTGCTTGGCGACCTGTGCCACAACGCCGAAGCGGGCGACTACGGCGCGGAAACCTTGTCATACGTGCTAGACAGCACCGGCCAGCAATTGCCCGCCAACTTCGCCGGCGACGGCGGACCGATCGCCCAGCAAACCGTGATGTTGCGCGAAAGCCGGCGTTTCGGCGGCCCGATCGGCGCGCTGGCGCTCGCCGTCAACGCCGGCGACGCCGCCACTTCCGTCAATGTGTTGCGTGCCAGCGAAGAGGAAAAGGTCGCCTGGATCGATCCGGCGCAGCCCGCCGACCTGCTGCAACTGGCTTTGGCGGGGCGCCAAGGCGCAGTCGGCGGTTATCAAAATTACCTCGAAATGATCACCGCCGGGGCGCCGGAAGGGGAGGAGATCGTACGACTTGCTTGGGTGAAATCCGTCCTGAACAGCTTCGAAACCTTCCGTATCCTGTGCGCGGTGCGCGAAGGCGAGTGGGGCGTGACCGGCCTCAACGATGTCATCGAGAAAAGATTGCAATCGGCCGGATTATTGAAAAGAACCGGTGAATGGTACGTCGGGCGCCCCGTCATGGTCACCCGCAACGACTACGGCACCGGCGTTTTCAACGGCGACATCGGCCTGACTTTGCCGGACCCGGCGCGTCCTGGCGCGTTGCGCGTGTATTTCTCGGAAGGCGAAAACGTCCGCAGCGTGCTGGCGACGCGGCTGCGCAACGTGGAAACCGCGTTCGCCATGACGGTGCACAAATCACAAGGTTCCGAGTTCCAGCACACGGTGCTGGTGCTGCCGAAGGAGGGCGGCGGCATGCTCGCGCGCGAGCTGATCTACACCGGCATCACGCGCGCCCGCGACTACTTTACGTTACTCACGCCGAACGGCCAAGTGCTGCTCGACGCCATCGCCCAGCGCACGCAGCGCGCCAGCGGCCTGCGCAACCTCCTCGACAATTAAGCCGCCAAAACAAGCACTGCGGGAGCCGCTTGCGCCCAGTCCAAGCCAAAAATTAGCATGAACACACCAAACTCAAGCACGAAAAGGCTGAAAACCGCAGTTCCACGTAGGGCGGATTAGGCCAAAGGCCGTAATCGGCCAAGTTCCGCCAACACCGCATGAAGCAGGCAGACGAAAAAAAACCGGACCCAAGGTCCGGTTTTCAATGCCGAAAAAACAAACAAATCACATGGCGCGGCGATTCCGCTTACTCGCCTTGATAGCTTTCTTCTTGGTTTTCGCGGCAGCCTTCATGACTTTTGGTTGCTCAATCGGACCCGAAATAAAGCGGCGGATATTGAACGCATCCATCAAACGCACGGAATTAGCCCGCGCGTTCAGCAAGACCAAAGTGTTGTTCTTACCGCCAGATTTAAAGCGCATGATCAAGCAGCGGCCGGCCTCTTCCGTGTACCCGGTCTTCGACAAGCCCACATCCCAACCCTTGGCGCCGACCAGGCGATTGGTGTTGTGATACTCAATCTGACGACCCTTGATCTTGATGATGTCCTTGGTGTCGGTGGTGATGCGGGCGATTTCCGGATAGGTCGATGCGGCCTTGGCTATTTTGACCAGATCGGTCGCGGTCGAGCGGTTCTCCGGCGACAAACCGGTCGGCTCCTCGATCACGGTCTGGGTCAACCCCAGCGCGCGGATCTTGGCATGGACCGCCGCCTTGAACGCCGCCGGGCCGCCCGGATAGGTGCGGGCCAGCGACGCGGCGGCGCGGTTGTCTGATGACATCAACGCCAACTGCAACACATCGCCACGGGCGATCTCGGCGCCCACCGGCACGCGCGACGTGCTGTGCTTGAGCATGTCGACGTCGGCCTGGTCGATGCTGATCGGCGCCTTCATGTCCGGTTTGGAGTCGAGCACCACCATCGCGGTCATCAGCTTGGTCAGCGACGCGATCGGGACTTGAACGTTGGAATTTTTTTCGAGCAGGACCTTGCCGGTGTCGTCTTCGACAACCAGCACGGACTGCGAGCCGAGCGGCACTGCGAGCGCGGCCGCAGTGAACGTACTCAGCAATACAGCGACAATTTTCTTGAGCATGTTAGGTATTCTTGGGAGTGAGGAGTGAAACGGGGCGCCCTTGGGAAGGCGCGACGCAAAACTAAGTCTAGCTGTGCGGCAATACGAAGGATAGACGATAACATTAAAGTGGTTTCTCGTCTATTGTATGTAACCTTCGGATTCTATTATTTTGTATCGGCCAGAAATAAAGCCCCGAGGCGGGGGAGCGCTCGGGGCTTTATCGGTGGCGGGCCGCGGCGGCCGCCGGGCGGCGCGTTAGCTGCCGATCTTGGCGATCGACACCTCGGTGGATTTGACCAGGGCGATCACTTCGCTGCCCACCTTCAGGTCCAGATCGTGGATCGAGCGCGAGGTGATCACCGAAGTGACGATGCCGTGCTGGGTTTCCACATCGACTTCCGAGACGACCGGCCCGAAGATGATTTCCTTGATCTTGCCGCGGAACTGGTTACGTACATTAATTTCAGAAATGGCCATCGTGCATCCTTTGTCTGGTTAGTTACTACGCATCCAGATTAAGGGCAATCGCGGCCGTTGCAAACGAATCGATCCGTATAACCTTATTTGCTCTGGTAGATCTTGTCGAATTCGCCGCCGTCGTCAAAATGCTTCTTCTGGGCCGCTTTCCATCCGCCGAACACGTCGTCCACCGTGAACATGCTGATCTGGCGGAAGTTGGCGTTGTACTTCTTGAAAGCCTTTTCCGAGCGCGGACGGAAATAGTGCTTGGCGATGACGTCCTGTGCCGCCTCGGTGTAGAGGAAGTTCAGGTAGCCGGTGGCCTGTTTGCGCAGGCCGCGACGATCGACGACCTTGTCGACCACCGCCACCGGCGACTCGGCCAGGATCGAGATCGACGGGTAGACCACCTCGAAGTTGTCGCCGAACTCGGCGCGGACCATGTTCACCTCGTTTTCAAAGGTGACCAGCACGTCGCCGATGTTGCGCTGTGTGAAGGTGGTGGTGGCGCCGCGTCCGCCCGCGTCCAGCACCGGCACGTTTTTGAAGATTTTGGTGACCAGGTCGCGCGCTTGCGCCTCGGCGCCGCCTTTTTTTATCACCGAGCCCCACGCGGCCAGATAGGTGTAGCGGCCGTTGCCGGCGGTCTTGGGGTTAGGGATCACGACCTTCACGCCCGGCTTGGCCAGGTCGGCCCAGTCCTTGATCTGCTTCGGATTGCCCTTGCGGACCAGGTATACCATCGTCGAGTAGAACGGCGCGGCGTTGTTGGGGAATTTCTTGGCCCAGTCCTGCACCACCAAACCGCGATCGGCCAGCATGTCGATGTCATTTGCCTGGTTCATGCTGACAACGGCCGCCTCCATGCCGTCGGCGACCGAGCGGGCCTGCTTCGACGAGCCGCCGTGCGATTGGTTGACGCCGATGGTTTCGCCGGCGGTTTTCTTCCACTCGGCAACGAACAGCGGGTTGATGTCCTTGAACAGTTCGCGCGCGACGTCGTACGAGGCGTTCAGCAGCACGGTTTCCGCCGCGCTGGCTTGCAGCGGCAACCCCATGAACAGGGCCGAGGCGGTCAGGAACGAGGCGACAACGAGACGGCGAGCAGGATTTTTGTTGGTCATAATGAGCTTTCGTAATAACAGACGCCCATGGTGTAAAATTTCGCCCCGAAAAGATACGAATTTTTCGTAATATGCTTAGTAGGTATGGATGCCATGGAGTTTTCGTTAAAAACCGTATAACGTTTTTTGAAAACATTCGTGGGCAAAAGCAGGGCCAGACACTAGGCTGTCATAGGGGAAACGGGCGTCGGCGCAGTGAATCCGGCGCGTCCGCAACGACTTTGGCGGCTTGGTGTATAGTCGAATCAGGCACTGAGAAGGCGTAACAACGCTTCATTTTGCTATCGGGAATATTTGTGAGCGTACATGAGTCTTGAAATTCGGAGTCTGGAAGTTCGTATTGCTGCTTCGACAGATGCGGACGCGGCGTGCAATGTTTTGCGCCGTTCTATCACGGAATGCTGCGGGCTCGATCATAAGAACGATCCCGCCATTCTGGACGCCTGGTTGGGCAACAAAACTCCGCAGATGGTGGCTAACTGGTTCAGTTCGCCCACCAATTTTTCGCTGGTCGCGGTCAGCGAGGGCGTCGTCGTCGGCGTGGCGTTGTTGACCGGGGCGGGGAAGTTGGCTTTATGTTACTTGCTGCCGGAGGCGCGCGGGCAGGGCGTCGGCAAGGCATTGCTGGGCCGGGTCGAGGAGCAGGCTTGCAGCTGGGGCGTCAAGGCGTTGCAGCTGCATAGCACGGCCGCCGGGCATGGGTTTTTCGCGCGCAGCGGGTATGTGGAGGCGGGCAAGGTGCGCTCGCCGTATGGCGTCGAGACCGTGTTCTTCTGGAAGCAGCTCGATGCCGACGCCGGCGCGCCGGACGCGGCCAAGCGCAAACGGTTTTGTAATTGTAATTCGACGTAGGAATTTCCCGGTCAGCAGCACACCGCCAGCTGCCAGCCATCGCGCCGTTCCGGCGCCGATCCCACTTCTTCCCCGCCGACAAACAGCTTGAGCTCGCCCGGCGCGAGCCGGGTCCACGCTTCGTTCGACGTCAGCGGCTGCGTGGCGATGACGGCGATGCGGTCGTCAAGATGGTTGTGCTTGCTGAAATCGATGCTGAGGTCGCAATCGATCAGTTGGGCGACCGAGAACGGGTATTCCCTCACCACGAAATGCAAATCCGTGCTGCAGTGCGCGAACAGCAGTTCGCCATTCGACAGGATGAAGTTGAAGGTGCCGTAGTCGGCGATCTCGCCGGCCAGCGTTTCCAGCGCGCGGTACAGCAGGTGGCGCGGCGGTGCCTGCTCGAAGCGCAGCGCCAGGCCCGACAGCAGGTGGCAGAAGGCGCGCTCGCTGTCGGTGTCGCCCCACGGCGCGTACAGGCTCGGATTGGGATGGAACAGCTTCAGGTCGCCGTTGTGGGCGAACGACCAGGTCCGGCCCCACAGCTCGCGCGTGAACGGGTGGCTGTTCTCCAGCGAGATGCGGCCCTGCGTGGCCTTGCGGATGTGGGCGACGACGTTTTTCGCCTTGATCGGGTTTTGCTTGATTTGCGCCGCCAGCGGCGAGTCGATCGACGGCAGGAAGTCGGTGTACAGGCGGCAGCCGCCGCTGGTGTGCAGCGCGATGCCCCAGCCATCCTTGTGTTCGCCCGTGCGTCCGCCCCGTTCGGCGAAGCCCGCGAACGAAAAATCGACGGCGGCAGGCTTGCTGCTGTTCATAGCGAGTAGTTGGCACATGTGCGACGCGGTCCGGCTTGGTTGATGATGTCTCACAATAGCCGCGCCGCCTTGTGATCGGAAGGAATGTTTTGGCATATCCATAGGTGAAAGCATTCGTTCTGCTTTTGCCGGCGCCCGCATACGCTGTCGACATTGCCCGTATCCGTCGAGGAACCCATGTCATTTCCCGTTCTGCAAAAATACCTGGCGCGTCTATCCGACGCGACCGGCGCCGCCACCAGCATCTGGCTCGATCACGAGGGCAAGGCGCAGGGGCGATTTTTCAATTGCACCATGAGCAGCGCGTTCCAGCCGGTGCGCCAGCTCGACACGGGCGCCGTCCGCGCCTACGAGGGGCTGGCGCGCGGCGTGTCGGCGCAGGACATGGGCTTGTCGCTGTGGAAGCTGCTGGACCACGCGGCCAGCGACGACGAGTCCATCGAGCTCGACCGCTTGTGCCGGATGCTGCATGCAATTAATTTCTTCCGCCAGGCCGACACCGCGCCCAACGTTCACGCCGATCTGTACCTGAACGTGCACGACCGTTTGCTGAGCGCCGTCAGCAGCAATCACGGCCACGCGTTCCGCCGCATCCTCGACGCGCTCGAGCTGCCGTTGTCCCGCATCGTGCTGCAACTGCCGGCGGCCACGCCGCAGCAGGGCTGGCTGCTGAACTACGTGTCGGACAATTACCGGCGCAACGGTTTCCGCTTCGCCGTCAATGTGGCCGGCGCGCAGGACGGTTTGCACGTGCTGGACCGCTTGCGCCCGGATGTGTTCAAGATCGACGCGCGCGAGCTGCACGACACCGACGGCTTGCTGGCCTTGCTGCGGCGCTCGGCGGCGGCCGATGTCGCGCTGCTGTTCAAGCGCGTGGAAACGCCGCAGGCGCTGACGGTGCTGCGGCAACTGGGCGAGGC
>DATMSN010000506.1:0-19102 GCA_035565375.1 Duganella sp.
GCATCGCCTCGGCCGGCGCCAGGCGCGCGCTCGCGGCGATGGCATGGAGCGTGCCGATGCCCGCGGTCAGGATGGTGATGCCGGCGCCAAGCAGCAAGAGCGATGGCGCCAGCCGGTGATCGAAGGTGGGAAAATGAAACGATTCGGCGTAAAGGCGCGTGAGGAGGTAGCCGAGTTCCTTGCCGATGAATGTACCCAGGAGGAGTCCCGCCAGGACGATCAGCAGGACCAGCTTGAGGTAGTGGATCGCGATGGCCGTGTTGGCGTAGCCCAGCGCCTTGAGCGTGGCGATCTGCTCGCGCTGGGTCGAGACCAGGCGCGCGACGACCACGTTGAGAAGGAACGCGGCCACGCCCAGAAAGATCGCCGGCAGCACGGTTCCCATCACGCGCTGCTGTTTGATTTCGTTGTCCAGCATGGCGTGCGACACCTGCTCGGCGCGAGAGAGTATTTCGCGGCCACCGTACGGCGCCACCAGTTCGGCGACGGCGGCGATGGTCGCCTGCGGCACGGCGCCGGGGGCGAGCTTGAATGCGGCGCGGTTGAAGGCCCCTTCCATGTTGTACGCCGCGGCGAGTACCTCGCGATCGACCCAAAAAATGCCGAACCCGCGCGCGTCCGGCATTCCCCACAGCCCGGCAAAGATGAATTCGGGCGATAAGGCGATGCCGACCACCACCAGCGTGCGCCGTTTGCCGTTGATCAGCGCGCCCAGCCGGGATCCGGGCTGCAGGTTGCGCGCCTGCGCGAACGCCTCCGAAACCAGTGTTTCGATGTCCGCGTCGGTGCGCACCACGAGCTGTGCGCTGAGCGGCCGGCCGGCGGCCAGCGAGACCAGGTTCATGCGGTGGGGCCGACGCCGATCCAGACCGATCAGCTGGCCGATGACGGGGTCGGGCAGTCCGGGGAGCTCGACACGCACCACTTGCTCCACCGTGGTCTGGACATCGGCCACGCCGGGCGCCTCGCGCAGGCGGGAAGCCAGGGAGAGCGGGGCATTCTTGACGCCGGCGAACAGATCGGCGAAACGGCCCTCGGCGTAGAACCGCTCGCGCGCAAGTTGGAGGGAATCGACCGCCGACAAGCTGGTCAGAAAACCGCCGATGGCGCTCGCCACCACGAGGGCGATGGTCAACGCCTGGCTCCACATGCGTAGCAGGTCGCGCACCAGCTTTCGGTCCAGCGTGCTCATCGGGCCGGCCCTCCGCTTACCATGTCAGCTCCGATGGCCTCAGCTTATGTTGGTTCGCTTCGACGCTCTGGATCCGCCCGTCGCCCAGCCTGACCACCCGGTCGGCCATGCCGGCGATGGCCGCATTGTGGGTAATGACGATGGCGGTGGTGCCCAAGTCGCGGTTGATGCGCTCGATCACCTCCAATACCAGCTTTCCGGTCGCATAGTCGAGCGCGCCCGTGGGCTCGTCGCAAAGCAGGACGTCCGGCCGCTTGACGATGGCGCGGGCAATGGCCACGCGCTGTTGTTCTCCGCCCGACAGCTGTGCCGGGAAGTGATCGCGCCGCCCGGCCAGGCCCACCATGGCAATGGCGTCGTCGACCGGCATGGGCTCGGCCGCGATGTCGGTCACGAGGGACACGTTCTCGAATACGGTGAGGGAGGGAATCAGATTGTAGAACTGAAACACGAAGCCGACATGGCGGCGGCGATAGGCCGTCAATTGCGCCTCGTCGGCCGCGCTCAGGTCCTGGTTTCCGAAGTACACCTGGCCCGCGCTGGCCGTATCGAGTCCGCCGAGGATGTTGAGCAAGGTCGACTTGCCGCTCCCGGAGGCCCCCAGCAAGACAATGAACTCGCCGCGCGCCACGTCGAGGTCGACCTCGCGCAGCGCGCGCACCCGCACCGCGCCGCTGCCATAGGTTTTGGCGAGGCGTCTTATGCGGAAGACGGGCGGGCGCGCCGGCACGGGGGCGCGGTCCCGTGCGCGACTATCGACGCCAAGATTGTTCAATTCGATCCCCGTGATTGGCTACCACGCCAAGTGTAGAACGACGCAGTCGCGCGGACACGCGCGGCGTCAAGCGAATTGGCGGAACTATAAAACCATCCTTGTCGTCTTCTCGATACGCGCCGGGCGGGAACCAAGCTGCGAATGCGGTGTCCAACGAATATTGGTCCGACCGGGGAGGGATGAAATGGCTGAGATGAACGACCGCGTCGCCCTGGTCACGGGCGCCGGTGCCGGGATCGGGCGAGCAACGGCACTCGCTTTCGCCGCGGCGGGGGCGCGCCTTGTCCTCTGCGATGTCGACGACGACAGTACGCAAGAGACAGCGCGCATGGTGCGCGATATCGGACGGGAAGCGTGTCCCGTTGTCGCGGACGTGTCCGATGCAAAGCAAGCCGGCGCGATGGTCGGCGACGCTATCAAGCGCTTCGGATGCATCGACTTTGCCTTCAATAATGCGGGCATTGAGGGACAAATGGCCACCACGCCCGATTGCTCCGTGGAGAACTGGGACCGCACACTTGCAGTCAATCTCAAGGGGGTCTGGCTGTGCATGAAATTCGAGCTGCAGCACATGCTGGCGCGCAAGGCTGGATCCATCGTCAATTGTTCTTCAGTGGCGGGGCTGGTTGGCTTTGTGGGATTGCCCGCATATGTCGCGAGCAAGCACGGCGTCGTCGGCTTGACGCGGACGGCGGCGCTGGAATGCGCCGGCCGCGGAGTGCGCGTCAACGCGGTATGTCCTGGCGTGATACACACAGCCATGGTCGATCGCTTGCTGCGCGAGCATCCCGATGTCGACTTCGTCGCACTGGAGCCCATGCGACGCATGGGCTCCCCCGAAGAGATCGCCGCGGCCGTGATCTGGTTGTGTTCGGACTCTTCGTCATTCGTCACCGGCCAGGCCATCGCCGTCGATGGCGGCTTCCTCGCGCAGTGAGTCATTCCTCCCGCTGGCGAAAGTTCGATCCAGGTTCAGATATGGCGACAGAAATGACCGGCGATTTGCCACCGCATGGCGGTGTCAAGGTATTTGTGCTAAACGATAGTTGTGCGTTGGGTGGCCGCGTATGCGCGGAGCTCGGGGTCGCGCAATGCGCCCACGAGGAGCGGGAGTTCGACGACGGTGAACACAAGGCGCGCCCGCTGGTGGACGTGGGCCGATGCGATGTCTACGTGGTGCAATCGCTGTACGGTGATCCTCTGCATAGCGGCAACGACAAGCTCTGTCGTTTGCTGTTCTTTATTGGCGCGCTAAGCGATGCCGGTGCGGCGCGAGTCACCGCGGTGGCCCCCTACCTTGCCTATGCGCGCAAGGATAAACGGACCAGGGATAACGACCCGGTCACGACGCGTTACGTCGCTGCGCTGTTCGAAGCGGTCGGCACCGCTGCGATCATGACCGTGGATGTGCATAACGTGGCAGCGTTCCAGAATGCCTTCCGCTGCCAGACGGCGCATATTGAGACACAGGCGCTGTTCGCCGCCGCGATCGCCCCCCTGGTCGCCGGACGGTGCGTCACCGTCGTCGCCCCCGATGCCGGCGCCACATATCGCGCCCATCTGTTCCGTCAGGCGCTATCGAGGACGCTCGGGGCAACGGTCGGCGCCGCCTTCGCGGAGAAGCACCGCAGCGCCGGAGAGCTGAGCGGAGAATTATTGGTGGGCGATGTGAACGGAAAGGACGTCATTATCATCGACGATCTGATTGCGACTGGATCGACACTGGTGCGTACCGCGGCCGCTTGCCGCCGGCTTGGGGCGAACCGGGTAATCGCCGCGGCCACCCACGGCTTGTTCACTGGCGACGCCGCCACAGTTCTTGGGGGCGACGTTATCGATCAATTGCTCGTGACCGATACCGTATCGCCTTTCCGGCTGGAGCACGGACCTGCCCGCGACCGCCTTACCATCCTGGGCGCCGCGCCTTTGCTGGCCGCCGCGATCCGTGGGGCGCACGCAGGCGCGCCGAATTGAGGTGGTCAAGCGCGAAACACGTCCTGCCCGGGCTATCGTGCGCGGCATGCCAGGGCGTGTTCGAGCGCCAGATCCAGGTAGGCCGAGGCTACGCGGCGCCAATGCGGAGAGAAGCGGAATTTCTCCTCCTTCAGGTGTCGGAGCGCAAGCAGGGCGCGCTTACACGCACGGCAACTCTGGTAGAAATGAACGAGGGGCGCTGAAGGCCGGTCGCCGGAATACTTTTGATAGGCCGCGGCGAGCGCGGCGGAAATCGCCGGCGCCCCGAGTCGCTCGCACTCAAGCGCCAGGTATCCCACTTCGTCGACCTTGTCCAACACGCGCAGCTCGCGCGAGAATTCAAGACAGTCAATGACTGCGATCTCCGGGAGTAGGCAAACGTGCTCCGGTCGCAAGTCACCGTGGCCTTCCACCAAGTCGCCTTGCTCGGATCGCGCCTCCAGCAGAGCGCCCAACACGCCCAGGGCGTCCGACTGGGTGTCGCACAGCACGTCGATCCGGGCCGGCGGAAACCCGTATGCCTGGTCGTGGAGTTCGGCGCGATTGGACGCGATTTGCTGCGTGAAGCGGCTGAGATAGGCTAGCGACGTTATGCGTTCCGCTGGCAAGGATTGGTAGAAGTTCGTCAGGGCCTTCGCGATACGGTCCGCGTCGTGCGCGGAGGCGCGGTGGTGTGCGATCGCAAAATCGAGCATCAGCCAAGCGGGAACGCGGTGCATCCTGATCAGCCAGTCGACCGCTGGCGCGTCGCCGCCGACATGCAGATGCCCGGATATGTCGAGAACCAGAGGCACCAAATCAATGTAGATCGCCCTGGCCAGGCGTCGGTTCAGCCGCAGTTCCTCCCCGCAGTAATATCGACGGCCGGCCACGGTACGGAAGTCGAAGAAGTCGGTACTGACGGGCTTTTTGAGTTTGTAAGCAAAGTTCCCGGCCAAAAAGACCCATGACATGTGGGTCTCGATGCATTCGACGCGGTGGACCGCCCCGGGGTAGCTGCCGGCCTGGGAAAGAAACGCGATTTTTGATTCCAGCGAAGGCAACTTGCTGTTCATCGGCGCTTACCCGGTGGCCCTTCGCCTACACGCGCAACCGTATCAGCGTTTTGAATCCCCCGGCATCCATGGCGCCGAAAAAATGGCAGCCTTGCGCGTAATCGCAACCCATGGAACGCAGTTGCGCTTCCTGATCCTTGTTCTCCACGCCTTCCGCGATCACTTTCAAACCAAGCGCATGCCCGCTGGCGATGATGCCACAGGCCACTGAGCGGTGGGTATCTTCCAGAATTCCCCGCACGAGGTGCGGCGCGATGCGCAAGCCGGCCAGGGGGAATCTGGTGAGGCTGTTGAGCGCGGAATATCCCGTGCCGAATTCATCGAGACAGAGCGACACCCCGGCACTGGTCAGCTGCCGCAGCATGTCGGTGCTGCCTGGCGCTTCGCTGAGCAACATCGCTTCGCTAACTTCCAACGCAACCGGAGCCTGGGTACGCTTGATGATATCGACGATGATCTTGCATTGCTGTCCGGTCGCCTTGCTACCGAGGGCCAGGGACGTTTTTTCGATGCTGACCCAGATCGGGGAGCCCAGCAGCAGGCGCCATTCCTCTGCCCGATCCACCGCATCCTTCAGGACCAGTTGGTCGATGTCCCGCGCCAGGCCCGCTTCCTCGGCAAGGTCGGAAAATTCATGCGCCGGCAGTAGGCCCTTGTCGGGATGCCGCCAGTGCAACTGCGCCTCGGCGCCGACGACGCCGCCGTGTTCAAGTTCCACGATCGGCTGGTACAGGACCCGCAGTTGTTGTTCCGTGAAGGCCTGGCGCAGTTCCGCCACGCGCGTCCGGTGGCGCCAGGCGGCGTTGCGCATCTCGGTCGTGAAGAAGCAGTATCGGTTTCGCCCGCTCTGTTTCGCCGCATACATGGCCTGGTCGGCGTGCCGCAGAAGTTCGGCGGCGGTGGCGGTATCTTGCGGGTAGATCGCGATGCCCACGCTGGCTGAAACGAGAACGTCGTGTCCGTGGATCGAAAACGCCCGGGACAGCTCGTCGAGTATATTCTGTGCCAGTATGTTGACATGAGGCATGTGTCGAATTTCGGTCAGGATCACCGTGAATTCGTCCCCACCGAGGCGGGCCACGGTATCTGTTTCGCGAACACATTGCCGGATGCGCTTCGCCCCCTGGTGCAATAGTTCGTCACCCGCCTCGTGTCCCAGCAGATCATTCACTTGTTTGAACCCGTCGAGGTCGATGAACATCAACGCCAGCGGGAGATGGATGCGGTCCGCCCGCTTGATCTCGATATTGAGCCTGTCCCGGAAAAGGTGCCTGTTGGGCAAACCGGTCAGGTCATCGTACTGCGCACTACGTTTGTACTTTTCTTCGGCGGCTTTTCGATCGGTGACATCGCGCGCCATGCCCGCGACGGCTTCGATCTCGCCCGTTTCATCGATGACGGGGACCAGCAGGTATTCATAGGTCACGGTTTCGCCGCGCCGGATTCGCGAGATTTCACCCAATGCCGTACATTTGGATCGCGTCACGAGTCGTACATGCTCCTCGAATTGTTCCTGAATATGCCCCTCCATGTCGGAGAAACGTTTGCCCCGCATGGCGCTGATGGGCGCACCAAACTCTTTTGCCACGGCAGCGTTTCCGTAAATGAGTCGGGTATCCGTATCGATGATGAAGCTTAAGTCGGGCGATGCTGAAAGCAGCGTGTCGTACAGGCGGTTGCGGCGTTCCTTATCCCGCGCGTATCCGCCCAGCGATTCGGTGAGCGCCTGGTCGATCGCTTCATTGAAGCGTATGAGCTCGCCGTGGACCGGGTCCTGCGCTCCTGCCTGTTCTCCGGTCCACAGGCGCATGACGCTGGCGCGCAGCGCGCGATACTCGGACATGGTGTCGTTGACGGAGAAGCCCTCGAGGACACGATCCCTGCCGTGGCTGAGCGCAGAGCTGGCGCCCGTCATTTGCGGTCCATGCCCTTTCGACTTTTGCTCTTCCTGCGCGGCAGTCTGTACGTGCTCAATATCGTCGGCTATCGCCAGCAAGATGCCTTCCGCGTGATCGCGCAGCGCTTCCTTGGTCAGCGCACCCGCTATGGGGAGCCCGCGCGCAAAGCACTCCCACTCGTCGAGAATGGTGTGGATGTGCTCGCGAATGAAGGTGGAGATATTCATGGGAACGATGTCGTATCAAAATTTGACCAGAAACGCGCCGGTTCGTTCGCTGGCGTCGCGCCCTTCCGCCGCGCGGAATCGGCCCGCCCAAAAGCCGATCCGAAGGCACGGCAACTTATGCCGTCGACGCTGGGCCGATGTCGCGCGATGTTACGGCGACGGCGCCCAGCGCGGCCATTTTCTCGATTGCCGCCTTGCCATCGCCTGCGCGCAGATCAACCGGTCGGATCGCGTCGAGCAGGAGCACGACGCCCAGTCCGAGCTTCAAGGCATCGCAGACAGTCTCAAGAACGCAGTAGTCGGTTGCCAAGCCGCCCACAAATAGTCGTTTTACTTCCATCGAGCCCAGGCGCGTTGCCAGCGACGTACCGTCAAAGCCCGAGTACGCGTCAGCACCAGGCTCCGTCGCTTTCGACACCACCATCGTCGTGTTCGGAATGCGCAGTCCCGCGCCGAATGCGGCGCCTTCGCTACCCGCGACGCAGTGCGCAGGCCATTGTCCGCCCTGCGACTTGAACGAACAATGATTAACGGGATGCCAATCCCGGGTGGCGATAATTGGCAGCGCCTGTTTGGTGAAAACGGCGATTGCCGCGTTCAATGCGGGAAGAATCGCATCTCCTGCCGGCACGGCCAGGCTGCCGCCGGGAAGGAAGTCGTTTTGAACGTCGACGATTAGCAGTGCGTCACCGACTGTGGGGATAACAGGCGCCATTTGACTTGGCTCCCAAGGCATGGAAGTATGTTGGTCGAAGCTTACGGCATGGCGCAGGCACCGCCCAACCGCGGTGGCGCCGCTTGATCGAACTTGTTTTGACCGCGCGTGTCCCATTTAGTTTGCTTGGGACCGAAGTGGGGATCGCCCCTTCACTATTGCCGGGTCTCGACGTCGACCGCGAAGGAATTGTCTGCATGGAAGTTCAAGAAGTTCCCGCTTCGCAAAGGGCGCTGATCGCATCCCTTGCCGACCTCCTGGGGCGGGAAGGCCGGCCAGTGCGCCTATTCGAAACCCATATTTCCTGGGTTCTCGTCACTGCGGACATCGCCTACAAATTCAAGAAGGCCCTGCGATACGGGTTCCTGGACTTCTCCACGCTTTCAGCCCGCCACCACTACTGTATGGAAGAGCTGCGTCTGAATCGACGTTTTTCTCCCATGCTCTATCTGGACTTGGCATGCATCGCGGGAACACCGCGGGCGCCCACCATCAATGGCGCCGGCGCACCGATCGAGTACGGCGTGAAGATGCGCGCTTTTCCGCAAAGCGCGCTGTGGTCACATCGCCTCGCAATCCATGCCATCACCGGGGCCGAGGTGGATGCGCTTGCCGGCAAGGTTGCGCAGTTTCACGCGCGCGCCGCAGTCGCGCCAAGCGGCAGTGGCTGGGGCTCGCCAGACGCGATTCGCAGAGCCGCCGACGAGAACCTCAATGAGATCGCGGCGATCGCCGCGACGGACAGCGCCAAGGCGATCGGCGACCTCATGGCGTGGCAAGCAGAACAGTGCCGGCGGCTTGCCGGTGCGTTCGAATCCCGCAAGACGCGCGGATTCATCAGGGAATGCCATGCCGACCTTCACAGCGCAAACATCCTGACGCTACGGGGCGAAGTGTGCGTTTTCGACTGCATCGAGTTCAACGAAAGCCTGCGCTGGATAGACGAGATCGACGACCTGTCGTTCGCTTGCATGGACCTGGCATATCGGCAGCGCCGCGATCTGGCCGCGCGCCTGTTGAATCAGTATCTCGCGCTGACGGGTGACTACGAGGGGTTGGGTGTGCTGCGGTTCTATCGGACCCAACGGGCATTGGTGCGCTGTAAGGTCGCGCTCCTACGTGAAACGCAGGCGCGCCGCGGGGAAGTGGGGCCGGGCCAGGAGCTAAGCGAGTCACAACGATACTTGCGGTGCGCGCTCGAATCGGCCAGCCGGTGCCCGACCCTGGTAATGATCATGCATGGCTTTTCAGGCAGCGGCAAGAGCACCCTGGCGCGGCATCTCGTTGAACTGTTCGGCGCTGTCGAGCTACGTTCCGACGTCGAGCGAAAGCGCATTCTGGGGCTGGGCCCGGCGGCCAGGGCGGGCGCGGCGCCCGAGGCGGGCGCATACGATCGATCAACCACGCGACGTACCTACCGCAGGCTGCGTCAGCTCGCGCGGCTTGTTGTGAATGCCGGCTTGCCCGTCGTTGTCGACGCCGCCTTTCTTAAGCGCCCCCAAAGGGATCTTTTCAACGAACTGGCGAAGGAACTTGGCGTACCTTTTTTCATCCTCAACATGCAAACTGACGAGTGCAAGATGAGGGAACGCATCATCAGCCGATCAAATCGAAAGCAGGATCCATCCGATGCCGGACCGGAAACGCTGGCGCATCAGCTTGCCACGTATGACCCGCTGGCGGAACACGAGCGGATACACGTCATCAACATCAGCGGAGAATGGGGCATGAACGACGATTCCCTGCGCAGCGCGCTGGCGCCGGTATCCGACGCGCTCGGCTAAGCGATCGCCGGCGCGACGCCCTCCCCACTACTGGCGCGGTGCGAGAGAATGAATAATGTTCTTGAAGTTTTCCCACTCGGTTGCGGCCCAGATTTCCGAGTGGGCGCGGCCGTACGTCCGGATGAGTGCGGATACCTTCAATGCCGATTCCATATCTTGCGCGCGAAAGATATCCAGATAGTCGTAGGGACCGAGCAGGGCGTAGCTATGCATCCAATTAACGTCCGGACAGTCCTGCCGGATATGTTCCATGGCGCGCTTTTCGTAGTCCTCCAGGGAGGCCGGCGTCCGCAACACCTCGGGGTCGAGGCGGCTGAGTAAGATAAATGTGTGCATGGTGGCTTCTCCATCCTGAAAGCGACCGCGACCTTGCTGAAGTCGTGCTGGCCACCGTCGCCAAAAAATCTACGCTAGCAGATGCAGGGTGTCCGCGGTTTGCGAACGCGCAAAGCGGACATTCTTGAACCGTTCATCGTCAGGGAATCGGGGCGGAGGTCCGAACTTTTTCACTGGAGATACCATGGCAGCCAAACATTTGCTGTTTCACGACGAAGCCCGGTCGAAACTGCATGCGGGCCTGAATATTCTCGCCGATGCGGTCAAGGTCACGCTTGGCCCGCGGGGCCGCACGGTTGTACTGGAGAATGGCACGGGCTCGCCACTGATCGTCAATTCCGGTGTTGTCGTCGCAAGGGCAATCGAGTTGCCGGACAAGAGCGAGAATCTCGGGGCTCAAATGGTGCGCGAGGTCGCGTCGAAGACGTCGGAGACGGCGGGCGACGGCACCACTACCGCAACGGTTCTTGCGCAGGCAATGGTTCGGCAGGGAATGAAATACGTCGCTGCCGGGCTCGATCCAATGGACTTGAAGCGCGGGGTGGATGCCGCGGTTGACGCGATCGAGACCGCCTTGCATCAGAATTCCCGCAAAGTGGTCTCAAGCCATGAGATCGCCCAAGTAGCGACCATTTCCTCGAACGGCGATGCGGCCATCGGCGCCATGATCGCGCAGGCGCTCGATCGTGTCGGCCGTGAGGGAGCAATCAGAGCGGAGGATGGGCGTGGGATCAACAATGAACTGGAAGTGGTGGAAGGGCTGCAACTCGACAGGGGGTATCTGTCCTCGTACTTCCTGCCTGATCCAGCCAAGGGGCGGGTCACGCTTGACAATGCACTGGTATTGGTCTCTCGCGACCCGATATCGGCCGCCTCCGACCTGTACTTCATCCTTGAGCAGGTCATCAAGGCCGGCCAGGCCCTGTTGATTGTCGCCGACGACGTCAGCGGCGACGCCCTGGCGACCCTTGTCGTCAACTCCTTGCGCGGCACCTTGCAGGTCTGCGCGGTGAAGGCCCCGGGATTCGGGGACGACCGCGCGGCACAGCTGCAGGATATCGCCATTGTTTCTGGCACTGAGGTGATCGCGTCGGAGGCCGGCTCGCCGCTCGGTAAATTAGGTATCGACAGGCTGGGCCGCGCGCGACGGGTGGAGATCGACCACGCCAGCACCACTATCATTGCCGGTGGAGGTAGCGCGCAAAATATCGAGAGCCGGAAAGCGAGCATCAGGCAGCAGATCGGCCGCTGCGGCAACGCGGTCGAGCGAGGCCGGCTTGAAGCGCGTCTGGCGAAACTGTCCGGCGGCGTCGCGCTGATCAAGGTCGGCGCCTCAACCGAAACGGAAATGAAGGAAAGGCGCTCGCGGGTCGAGGATGCGCTGCACGCGACGCGGGCGGCGATCGAGGAGGGTATCGGTGCGGGCGGCGGTGTGGCACTCTTGCGTGCGGGTGCGGCAACCGCGTCGATCAAGCTGGGCAACATGGCGCAAGACTGCGGCGTGCGCATCGTTAAGCGGGCACTGGAAGAGCCGCTGCGCCAGATCGTCGTCAACGCGGGCGGAGAGCCGGATGTCGTCATCGACCAGGTGATCAAAGGCAGTGGCGACTTTGGCTACGATGCCGCCACAGGGCGATTTGGCAGCTTGACGCAGCTGGGGATTATCGATCCGACCAAGGTAACGCGCCTGGCTTTGAAAAATGCGGCATCCATTGCCGGCTTGTTGCTGACGACCGATTGCACCGTGGTTGCGCAGAGTTGTGCAGTCGAGCCGTTGCCCGCGATTCCGCCGGACCTTGCATTGTAGCCGTTTCGGCGTACGTACTAGCCGGCCTGTTGCGCACTTGCCCCTTGATTGCTGAGGTGGCACACGTAATGCAACGGACCTGCTGTCTCCACCTCAAAGCTTGTATGCCCCGGAACATGGAAGCGCTGTCCCTGTTCGTAGTTTTGCCATTCTCCTCCGCTGAGGCGAACCCGGCATTTTCCAGCGACGATCTCCATGGTTTGCGCCGCATCGGCTGCGAACGTGACGCAACCGGGTAGGACGACGCCCAAGGTCTTTTTACTATGGTCAGGAAATGTCAGATTGTATGAAATGCACCTTCCGTCGAGATACACATGGGCGCGCTTTTCTATCGACACGTGATCAAAATGGTTTACCATCGAAATTCCTTTTTAACTTGTGGTTCAGGTATCCGCTATGCGGTAAGACCCGCAGCCGCGATTTTCGTTCCAGGCGCGGGGCGCGACGGTGGTTCGAGCCCGCCCAAGCGCTTGATCAGCGGTGTGGGGATTGATTGGATTGAGCCACCTCAATGGCGGCGGCGGGGCCCTTGCATAGACTTGAAGGTCTTGGGTCAACGCCGCGTGGTTAGAATGATGCAAACTTGCGAAAGCGCCTTGCTGACCGATTTCTACGAAATCGCCATGCTTCAGGTATATTTTCAGCGAGGCATGAACGAGAACGCCGTCTTTGAATTCTTCGTTCGCCAGTTGCCGCCTCAGCGCAATTTTCTTGTGTCCTCCGGACTTGAACAAGTCATGGATTATCTGAGGAAACTACGCTTTGATGACGATGATCTTGCATGGCTGCGCGCGGGCGGACGATTCGATGCGGCCTTCCTGGACTCGCTGCGGGAGTTCCGCTTCACCGGCGACGTCGACGCAATGCCGGAGGGGACCATTTTCTTCCCCGACGAACCCATTCTTCGCGTGCGCGCACCGTTGCGCGAAGCGCAGTTCATCGAGAGTCGCCTGATCAACCTATTGCATTACCAGACGCTGATCGCGTCTAAAGCGGTGCGCGCGCGCATCGCTGCACCGCGGGCGCAACTGATCGACTTCGGCATGCGACGGGCGCACGGGGCGGAAGCGGCCGTGCTTTCCGCTCGGGCCAGTTATCTCGCGGGGTTCGACGGTACCGCAACGACGCTCGCCGCGTCATTGTTCGACATTCCCGTGTTCGGCACGATGGCGCATTCGTTTGTGCAAGTGCATGAATATGAAACGGATGCCTTCTCGTCATTTGCGCGCGCGTTTCCCGATAACGTCATTTTGCTGATCGACACCTACGATACGGAGGCCGCCGCGGGCCAGGTCGTTCAGCTGGCGCGCTCGCTGCGGCAAGCCAACATCCGGATCAAGGCGGTCCGGATCGATAGCGGCGAGCCGGACGCCACCAGCCGGCGCGTTCGACAGATACTGGATGCGGGGCAATGCAGCGACATCGGCATATTTATCAGCAGCAATTTGGATGAGCATGCGTTGCAAGCCCTGGTCGATGCAGCCGCGCCGATCAACGGGTTCGGGATCGGGACGCGCCTGAATACGTCGAGCGATGCTCCCTCCCTCGACTGCGCCTACAAGCTGGTTGAATATGCCGGGCGGCCGTGCCGCAAGCGCTCCAGCGGAAAGCAATATTGGCCGGGAGCCAAGCAGGTATTCCGTGTACACGACGCCGCCGGCGTGGTGGTCGGCGACACGCTGGCGCCGCAATCCGCCACTTTCCCGGGCCAAGCCTTGCTCGAGCCTGTCATGCGTCGCGGCACGCCGCTTGGATCCTCGCCGACCTTGCCGCACATCCGTAGCCATGTTTGCGCTCAGGTCGCCGCCTTGCCCGCTGGACTGCGCTCACTGCACCCGGCCAGCCCCTTCCAGCTCGTGGTGCCCGCCGAGATGCGGCGTCTTGCGCGCCGCGTTGACGCGCGCCAGCAGCTGCTGGCACGACGCGACCGCGCGCGATGGATCGCCAGTTAGGGGAGGCTATCCATTTGCACGTTTGATGCGTGTCAAAGCATCGGAATGGTGCGCTTTGTAAGCTCGATTGACATCCCTTGCCGCAATGGAGGCAGCCATGCCGGACACGTGGTTTTCCGAACCCATCTCCGAATACATCTGGAAGAGCCGATATCGCAGCGGCGACGAAGCGTCCGTGGCTGCCACATGGGAGCGTGTGGCCCTGGCACTGTCCCGGGCGGAGCCCCACCACCGCGACCTGTGGTGCGACCGCTTCGGGCAGTTGCTCGACCATTTTCGTTTCCTGCCCGGAGGGCGCATCCTGGCGGGAGCGGGTAGTGCGCGGCGGACGACCCTTTTCAATTGCTTCGTGATGGCGCCGCCGCATGATTCGCTCGACGCCATATTTTCGGCGTTGGGTGAGTCCATGGTGACGATGCAGGCCGGCGGCGGTGTCGGCTGCGATTTTTCGACGCTGCGCCCGGCTGGCGCACCGGCCGCGCAAAGCGGCAATGTCGCGTCCGGTCCCGTCTCGTTCATGCATCTGTGGGAGGCGGCCTGCGAAACCCTGCTCTCAACCAGTGCGCGCCGCGGGGCGATGATGGCGACGTTGCGCTGCGACCACCCGGACATCGACCGATTTGTCGATGCCAAGAGAAGCGGCGGGGCGCTGCGGCACTTTAACTTATCCGTTCTGATCAGCGACGCGTTTCTCCAGGCGGTCGACGAGGATGGACAATGGCCACTCGTATTTCCCTTGGGCGGTCATCCCGTGCCGGAAGGGGCGCTGGTGTGCGAGCGGCGCTGGTCAGGAAGCGCCGCCGCCGAACCCTGCCTTGTCGCGCGCGTCGTTGGCGCGCGCGCATTATGGGAGCGCATCCTGCGTGCCGCCTTTGATTGTGGGGACCCCGGGGTCATCTTCATCGACCACGTGCAGCGCGCGAACAATTTGCGGTATGTGGAGGACCTTTCGGCCTGCAACCCGTGCGGCGAAGTTCCTCTTCCACCACACGGGGCATGCAATCTGGGCTCCCTGAACCTGACGCAGTTTGTCGTGGAACCGTTTGGGCCGCACCCACGGCTTGACCTGGACGGTCTCGCTAGCGCAGCGGCGCTGGCCACCAGAATGCTCGACAATATAGTCGATATATCGCATTTCCCGCTGAAGGCTCAAGCCAGCGCCGCACATGCGTCGCGCCGCCTTGGCCTGGGCATTACCGGCCTGGCTGACGCGCTGGCCATGCTCGGCGTCCAGTATGGGGCGGACAGCTCGCTTGAGATCGCCGACACGGTCATGCGCACCATCAGTCATGCGGCCTACCGCGCCTCGATCGCGCTGGCCGAGGAACGCGCTACCTTTCCGGCCTATCGCGCGGCCGAGTATCTGGGTGGCGACTTCATCCAGTCCTTGCCGCCAGATATCCTGGAAGGGATTTGGAAACATGGCATCCGCAACAGTCATTTGAATGCGATCGCACCCGCCGGGACCATCAGCCTGCTTGCCAATAACGTCTCAAGCGGGATTGAACCGGTTTTTGCGTTTCAGCTCAAGCGACGCTTGCGGGGCTCCGATGGCAGCGCCATCACCATGCAGGCAAACGACTACGCGTGGCGCCTGTTTCGGACCATGCACGGCCCGCATGCGCCACTGCCATCGAGTTTCGTCGAAGCCCGCGACGTCGAACCGCATCGTCAGCTCCTGCTCATGTCGCGCCTGCAGGCCCATGTCGACCAGTCGATCTCCAAGACGATCAATCTGCCCCACCAAGCGCGCTTCGATCAATGCAAGGAGATTTTTCGCGAAGCCCATCGTCTCGGGTTGAAAGGTTGCACGGTGTTTCGCACCCACCCGGATCAGGATGCCGTCCTGGCGTGCGCCAACGATGCGCCCGCCTAGACGCCGACCGGGAACGTCTCCGGTGCCTCGCCCGTTTCCCAATGGCTCGTCCATTCCAGTGGCTTGAGCGCTCGCGTTTCATCGAAATGCAGCACCGCGTCGAACTGGCGGGGTAGACTGGCAAGAAAATAATGGCTCTGGCGCTCGGTGTCGGGGCGGTAGATCACGCCGATGGCGCGTTCGAGCCGAGGCTTCGATAACGCTGTCGTGGCGCGATTGCGTGCCATGAGCGGCAGCATGAAGCGCTTGATGCCGCTCTGATGGAAAACGTGCTCATAGCTGTCTGGCAGGGCAGGGCGGACACGCTTGCGTTCAGCCGGACTATTCCAGTCGGAGGCGGCGGTGACCGTTCCCTGATAGGTGGTCAAGCCAATCAGCCTGGTCTGGTTCCCATAGAGTTGGCGCGCCAGCTGGCCGACCGTCCACTCGCCTTGCGCGCCAACTTCGGTGGCGCGCGCATCGCCGATATGGGAATTGTGTGCCCACACGACAACTTTGGCTGGTTTGCCGTTGGTCTCCGACAAGTGCTGCGCCAGCGCATCGAGCATTTCCAGCATATGCCGGTCTCGTAAGTTCCACGAGGAGACGCGACCGCGAAACATGGTGCGGTAATACTCTTCGGCGTTCATCACCAGGCGGGCATTTTGCCGCGCGTGGAAGAGGGCATCCGCCGCTTCCGGGCCGTCGTACTGCAAGTAGTCGGCGGCATGCGCCTGCAGTTCTTGCAACTGCGAAACGACTTCATTCTCGCACGATGCCGACAGGCCGAAACCTGTCGCCTGGCCATAGCGCTCGCTGTCCCTATCGAAATGGTCGAAACATGCATAGCGGCGGCGGGCATGCCGCGCCGCTTCCGGATCAACCCGCTCAAGGTAGCGCAGCACTTCGTCGATGGAAGTAAACAGGCTGTAGAGATCGAGGCCATAGAAACCGACCGCACCCGCATGCGACGGCAAGGACTTGTTGAAGGAGCGCAGCCAATCGATGAAAGTGACGACGTCCGTGTTGCGCCACATCCAAGTCGGAAAGCGCTGAAACCCGCCGAGCGCCTGGGCGCTATCGGTATCGCTGCCCAGGCCGCGTACGTAGCGGTTGACCCGGTAGGCGTCCGGCCAGTCGGCCTCGACCGCAACAGCGGCGAACTCCCGTTCCGCGATCAGGCGTTCGGTGATACGCGCGCGCGCGTGATAGAAATCGTGCGTTCCATGGCTCGCTTCGCCCAGCAAGACGAAGCGTGCGTCCCCGATCAGGTGTAACAGGGAATCGTAATCGCCCTGCGCGCCGGTTAATGGCTCGGCGGTCGCGGAAATGGCGGTGCTCAATAGTGAATCGGTATCGGTTATCATGCTGTTCGGCCAAGAAACATTCTTATCTGGCCAGGTGGCGCCCAAACCACGCCACAGAAAGCGCTGCGACCGCTTCCAGCTTTCCGGGCTCTTCAAACAAATGGGTCGCTCCTGGAATGATCTCGAGCTGCCTTTCGCAGCGTAACGAAGCGAATGCGGCGCGGTTCAGGTCAATAACGACATCATCGCGGCCGCCGACAATCAGCAGGGTCGGTGCACGGACCCTTTGCAGGGCATGTTGCCCTGCCATATCCGGCCGCCCCCCGCGCGACACCACGGCGGCGATGTCCACATCCGGCCTGGCCGCGGCCTGCAGTGCCGCGGCGGCACCGGTACTGGCGCCAAACAGGCCGATGGGCAGGCCTTGGCTGCTGTGATGTTGGCCTAGCCACGCAATCGCCGCGCGCAGCCGCGCCGTCAGCAATGCGATGTCGAAGCGCATCGTGTATATCTGGTCTTCATGCGGCGTCAACAGGTCGAGCAATAGCGTTCCCATCGAGGCCCGCCGCAGTTCTTCGGCAACATAATTGTTACGCGGACTCAAGCGGCTGCTGCCGCTTCCGTGGGCAAACAAGACGATGCCAATTGGTTCGTCAGGCAATTCCAACGTGCCATCGAGGCTGGCGCGGTTTGCCTGTATCGCCACCTGTTCCTTTCGTTCAGTCTGCCTCATCGGTAGTTCCTTTCGCCCCGAAAAGTCTGCTTGCTTGGCCCGTCGGCGGCGTTTTCCGGGTGGATCCCATCGCCTTGCGCGCTTTCGCCAGCAGCAGCCGTACTTCGTCATCGCTGGTTTGATCGAAATCGTCGTACCACTCGCCAACTGACCGGAATGACGCCGGGGTGAGCGGGCAAATCAGCTCATCGACCTCCGATCGCAGGGCCGCGCTGGTGTCGAGCGCCGCCACCGGGACGGCGACGACCACACGCGATGGACTCTTTTCGCGCAACACGTGGACGGCGGCCAACATGGTGGTGCCGGTCGCCATGCCGTCGTCGACCAGGATCACCACATGATCGCGCACATCAAGCATCGGGCGGTTCGCACGGTAGAGTTTCTCGCGCCGCTCGATCTCCCGCATTTCGCGCTGAACGGCCGCCTCGACCACCTGCTTGGGTATGTCGAGCACCCGCAGTACCTCCTGTTGCAGCACGCAAACTCCGCCGCTAGCGATCGCGCCCATCGCGAGTTCTTTCTGCCCAGGCACACCGAGTTTTCGGACCAGCAGAATATCGAGAGGCGCGCTAAGTGCCTGTGCCACCGAGAAACCCACAGGAACGCCGCCGCGGGGCAGCGCCAGGACGATGACATCATGGCGGCCAGCATAGGCACCAAGCCGCTGGGCAAGCAACTCCCCGGCCTGGCTGCGGTTCTTGAGTCGTGTTAATCGTTTCACACGGATGGTCCCCCAATCGACATTGAGTTTGATCCCACTTCGTGCAACGCGTGCGGTAAACGTGGGCCGGTGATTGAGCGGGATCAAAGGATCTATCAATTGCGCAGATGAAATGCATGGGACCGGCGCCGCCGCTGCGCCGCGAAGGTGCCGATCACGCCGCCTTCGGCGATTTCGCCGGCCCGAAGGGCGTGCGGCATAAAGCCGAGCATCAACGCCAGCTGCCGGATCTTGTCGCGCGCGGCCTCCAGGGGCAGGGCGCAGCATGTCAGTAAGCAATTCGTTGGAGAATCTGTGTGTTGCCGGGGCTGTCATGGTGCGACGCCTCGCTGTGGCGGCGACATGGCGCTCGTAGTATCTCCGCCCATGGCGACAAAGAACTGCGCCGTGTCGGCATAGCGCTGCGCCAGCGCCCGTACATGGCCGAGCCGTGCCTGCTGAAACTCCCGCTGCGCTTCGATGATCTGCAGAAAGCTCACCTGGCCCGCCTGGTAGCTTTGCTGTGTTAGATCCAGGGTCGCTTGAGCGGCATCCAATGCCATGCGCTGCGCGGCGAGCAATTGGGCGTCATGCTGCAGCGCGCGCAGCAGGTCCGCCACCTGCGCGAACGCGAGCAACAGCGTCCACCGTCAGGCTCGGATACAGCGCCGCGGTGGCGATGCCGATGGCGGCGCTGGCCGCGTGTAACTGGGCATCGGCGGCCAGAATGTCGGGACGGCGATGGATCAGCGCCGATGGCGCCGCCAGCGGCAGGTCGGTGGGCAGGGCGAG
>DATMSN010000507.1:0-4279 GCA_035565375.1 Duganella sp.
GATCTCGCCACCAGGCGCGGGTAGACGTGCAGCCCGCCCCGGACGATCTTGTAGTCGTGGGCGCCGCCGTGGAAGGCGATGCCGCGGTATTTGACCACGCGCACGCGGCGCCGCTCGGCGCCGTAGGCCTGGTCGGCCAGCTCCAGGGTCAGCACCGCGTGGGCCACGCTGCGCACCTGCAGGTCGGTCGACAGGGCGGTGCGGTCGTCGAGGAAGATGGTGGTGCAGGCGCGGCTGGTCAGGTACTGCTTGAGCGCGAGCACCTGGCGCCGGTAGCGCAGCGGGCTCTCGGCCAGCAGCTGCAGCTCCGACAGCGAGTCGAGCACCACGCGCCGCGGCTGGTATTTTTCGATCGCCGCGACGATGCGCTGGGTGGTCGTGCCCAGCTCGATCTCGGACGGGTGGAAGATGGTGTACTGCTGGTCCGGGTCGAGCGCGTTCTCGTTGGGGATGATCTCCTCGACCTCGATGCCGCGCATGTCCCAGCCGTGCGACTGCGCCACGCTGCGCAGCTCGACGGCGGTCTCGGCCAGCGTGATGTAGAGCACCGCCTCGCCCAGGCGCGCGCCCTCGTTGAGGAATTGCAGCGCCAACGTGGTCTTGCCGGTGCCCGGTTCGCCCTCGACCAGGTACAGGCGGTCGCGCGTCAGGCCGCCGGCCAGGACCACGTCCAGGCCGGGCACGCCGGTGCCGAGGAAAAGGTTGGTGACGCTGTTTTGTGCTTCCATGTCCGGTTCCGAAATACAGGTTGGGCGGCGGCGCGGCGGCGCGCCGGCGGATTGCCGTGGGTTGATTTAAATATTACCGGAAACACGGAAAGGGGGATTTTCAATATGAAACGTGCGTACGCCAGCGAACAAAAGGGCTGAACACTACACTAGCTAAAACCCGGCGCGGCTCAAGGACGCAGCCAGTCCAGTTGCATGGCGCGGAAATCGAGCGGCGCCGTGCCGTAGGCGCTGCGAAACACGCGGCTGAAGTGGGCCGGGCTCTGGAAGGCCAGGTCGCGGGCGATCTCTGCAATCGCCGTCTGCGGCGCCAGCACCAGCTCATTGGCCGCCTCGCGCAGGCGGCAGTTGCGCACATAGGCTGCCAGGCCTCCCTCCGCTTCGAACAAACGATACAGGCTGGGCCGCGACAGCGGGAAGGTCTGCAGGATGTGCTCCGGCGTCAGGTCTTGGCGATACAGGTTGGCGTCGATGTAGAGCCGGATCTTGTCCTGCCAGGCGGCGCGCACGGCGGCGCGCTGTCCCGTTTCCAAGCGCGCCTGCTTGACGAAGGCGGCCAGGATCAGTTCGCCGCAACGGCGCAGCGCCGCGTCCAGTTCGGATGGGGGCAGCGTCGACAGGGTGTGGCATAGCGCCATCAACTGGTCGAATAGCAGCCGCGTCAGCGGCGAGCTGTAGTTCACCACCTGGCCATGGATGGACTCGGGGTCCGGAATGGCCGCCTCCACCACGTGGCGCGGCAGGAAGAAGGCCAGCACCCGCGCCGACGCCGGCCGCATCATACGCATGGTCTGGTTCATGTCCAGCGCCAGGATGCCTGGAACGAACTGCGCCGCCTTGCGGCTGCCGCCGCCGACTTCCGTTTCGATGATGCCTTCGATCGCCACATGGAACACGTAGTCGCGCAGGCCGTCGCGCGAGATGTAGCCGGGGCTGCGCACCTGGCAGACGGCATCGGTGCGGCTGTCGAGGAAGATCAGATCCTTCAGCACGTAGGTCGAGATTTCCCCGCGGAAGCCGTGCTTGCGCTGGCTGCGCGACACCGGCACGTCCATGATGCGGCCCACGTATTCGCGCCAGGCCTGGGCCTGCAAACCGGGGGCCTCGTTGGCCACCGTGAAGTGGTTGATCGCCATCGCCGGCCCGGCGCCAACCACCGACGGCAGGGCGTAGCGCTGCCGGTGGCCGGACAGGTGCTTGCGGGTCGCGGCGGTGTATTGGTGGCTGGGGGGAGGCTGCATGGACGCTAGAGCATGAGTATAGGTTCATTATTGTATCTGATTTGCAACAAATGATCTGGCATGCAATTTTAATCTCCAAAAATTGAGACGGACAGGCAAGTGGAAAAGTTTTTGCCCGGAATATCCGGTGGCAGATACCCCCACTTAAACGTTACGCTCAAGGAGCAATGCCATGTTCTTCCGTGAATCCTTGCGGGCCGCCGTGACTGTCGTCGTCCTGCTGCAAGGCGCCAGCGCCTACGCCCAGACCGACGCCCAGAAGCTCGCCGTGTTCGACGCCAATTTCTACCTCAACAAATATCCCGACCTGAAGGCCGCCTTCGGCAACGATGCCCAGGCGGCCCAGCAGCACTGGCTGCAAAACGGTCTCAAGGAAGGCCGCGACGCCTCGCCCGCCTTCAGCATCGGCGGCTACCGCGCCCGCTATCCGGACCTGCAGCGCGCCTTCGGCTACGACTACCCGGCGCTGCTGCGCCACTGGTACGACAACGGCATCAAGGAAAAGCGCGATCCGCGCGCGGCCGGCACCTACATGGCCGATCCGAACATGGCGCCGCTCGATCCCAACTTCTACCTGTCCAACAACGTCGAACTGCCGGCCGCGATCGGCATGAACGTGCCGCGCCTGGTCGAACACTGGCTGACCTACGGCATTCCGCAGGGGCGCGCGCCGAACGGCGCCGTCGCCGCCAAGCAGGTCAGCCTGGATACGACCTTCTATGCCGACCGCTACCCGGACCTGAAGCAAGCCTTCGGCTACGACGCCGGCAAGCTGTTCTTCCACTGGATGAACAACGGCCGCGTCGAAGGCCGCTCGCCGAATCTGGCGACCTACAACCTGATGCTGCCGGCGCCCCGTTCCGCCAACGGCCTGAGCGTGCTGCGCCTGGGCGACTACATGAAGCCGGGCGACTACATGATCTCCAATAACCGCCGCTACATCCTGGCGTTCCAGACGGACGCCAACCTGGTGGTGTACGAGACCGACCATCCGTCCAAGGCGAGCGACGCCAACCGCCGCTGGTTCCAGCATCCGCAAAGCTTCGACACCAAAAAGAAATACTTCATGGTGCTGCAGCCGGACGGCCATTTCTGCACCTACGAGGGATCGTCGTCGGCCAACCAGGGCCGCTACATCGGCTGCGTGCCGGACAAGGCGGGCGGTCCGATCGGCCGCTACTTTGTCGCCCTGCAGGATGACGGCAACCTGGTGGTGTACAAGGGGCAGGGCCCGGACGACAACCGCGGCTGGATCTGGGACCGCATCACCACCCTGCCTTCGAAGGGCTTCAATTTCAAGTCCATCGTCGAGAACGTGGACAGTGTGGTGCGTGCCGGCGCCGCCGCCATCGTCTACGCCTCCAACGAGGTGGCGCACACCACGGTCGACGTCAGCAACAAGGTCGCCAACACCACCGCCAGCGTGGCGGTCACCGTGGGCCGCGAAGTCGAGCAGGGCGGCCAGATCGTCGGCCGCGAGGTGGTGCGCAACGGCGAGATCGTCGGCTATGCGGTCGCCAACGCCGCGGTGGAGGCGTGGAACTTCCTGAACAACAGTTGCGGCGCCATCGGCCGCAAGGTGTTCCCCATCGATGCCTACTTCAAGGGCGCATCGACGGTCGCCAATGCCGTCGTCAAGTACGGCAACACCGGCGGCGGCCAGCAGCTGGCGTCGGCCGAGCAGTGCTTCGACTGGGCGCAGGACGGTTTCTATTGCGCGATGCCGAAGGAGCTTGGCAAGCTCGTCAGCCAGGCCGGCAGCATGCCGGGCAACGTCGTCAACCTGAGCACCAAGATCTTCAATGAAGCCAAGTCCAAGGATTGCCTGATCGCCGGCGCCTCCACGATCATGGCCGGTGCGCTGGGCATGGAGATGTGCGCCATGACCAAGGTGGTGGTCAACGACGCCAAGGGCGCCTACGCCTGCTATGCGGCGGCGGAAGCCAAGGGCATCATGGCCAAGTTCGTCCCCGGCGGCAAGACCAATGGCTTCCCGTCGCAGACCTCCTGCACGTCGGCCGGCCAGCTGGCGCTGCAGGTCGCAGAGAAGGTCGTCACCGATGATTTGTCGGACCAGGTCAAGCTCGCCGCCAAGAGCGGCAAGTCGGCCGCGCTGGTGGCCGAGCAGTTGATGGTGGTCTACAGCGTGGCCGGCCAAGCCAATAGCTACCAGAACATCGTGGACGAGCTGCACAAGCTGCCGGAATGTAATTGAGGATGGGACCGAGATGAAGATCAACCTAGTTTTGGCCGCGGCAATCGGCCTGGCGCTGGGCGGCTGTGCCGCGCCCGGCGCGGCGCCTGGCCAGA
>DATMSN010000508.1:0-4529 GCA_035565375.1 Duganella sp.
CGCCAGCCTGGGCGTGCGCCCCACCGTCGACGACAGCGGCCGCGTGCTGCTGGAAGTGCACGTGTTCGACTTCAACCAGGGCTGCTACGGCAAGCAGGTGCGGGTCGAATTCCTGCAAAAGATCCGCGACGAGGAAAAATACGTCGACCTGCCGACCTTGACGGCCGCCATCCACCGCGACGCCGACATCGCCCGCGCCTGGTTCGCGCGGCGCGACGGCGCCACGGGCGAGCTCATCAACGCGACCAACGCCACCGACCGAATTTGAGCGCGCGACCAGCTACGCGCGCCGGCTATCCAGAATTCCCGAATACATCACTGAAGAAAAAACATGTCCGATAAAAGCAAAGCCCCGAAGAAGCCCGAAAGCAAATACCCGGTCAACATGACCGAAACCCCGTTCCCGATGCGCGGCGACATGGCCAAGCGCGAACCGGGCTGGGTCCAGCAATGGCAGGAAAAGAAGATCTACGAGCGCGTGCGCAAGGCCGCCGCCGGCCGTCCGAAATTCATCCTGCACGACGGCCCGCCGTACGCCAACGGCGACATCCACCTGGGCCACGCCGTCAACAAGATCCTCAAGGACATGGTGGTCAAATCGCGCTCGCTGGCCGGCTTCGACGCGCCGTACGTGCCGTGTTGGGATTGCCACGGCATGCCGATCGAGATCCAGATCGAAAAACTGTACGGCAAAAACCTGCCGACCGCCGACGTGCTGACCAAGGCCCGCGCCTACGCGCTCGAGCAGGTCGACCGCCAGCGCAAGGACTTCATCCGCCTGGGCGTGCTGGGTGAATGGAACAACCCTTACCTGACGATGAACTTCTCGAACGAGGCCGACGAACTGCGCGCGCTCGGCAAGATGCTCGACAAGGGCTACGTCTACCGCGGCCTGAAGCCGGTCAACTGGTGCTTCGATTGCGGCTCGGCGTTGGCCGAGGCGGAGATCGAATACGAAAACAAGCGCGATCCGGCGATCGACGTCGGCTTCAAGTTCGCCGAATTCGACAAGCTGGCCGCCGCCTTCGGCCTGCCGCAGCTGCCGACCGGGAACGGCTTCGTCGTCATCTGGACCACCACGCCGTGGACCATCCCGTCCAATCAGGCGCTCAACGTCAACCCGGAGATCACCTACGCGCTGGTGAAAACCGAGCGTGACGGTGCCCCGCTGCTGCTGATCCTGGCCCAGGACCTGGTCGAGTCGTGCCTGGCCCGCTACAAGCTCGAAGGCGTCACCATCGGCACCTGCCTGGGCGCGGCGCTGGAAGGCATCGGCTTCCGCCACCCGCTGCACGCGTCCGACCCGTTCTACGACCGCCTGTCGCCGATGTACCTGGCCGACTACGTGACCGCCGACAGCGGCACCGGCGTGGTCCATTCGGCACCGGCCTACGGCGTCGACGACTTCATCTCGTGCAAGGCGCACGGCCTGAAGGACGACCAGATCCTGACCCCGGTCATGGGCGACGGTAACTACGTCTCGACCCTGCCGCTGTTCGGCGGCATGAGCATCTGGGACGCCTCCAAGCCGATCTGCGCCGCGCTGACGGCCGCCGGCGCGCTGTTCGAGCTGAAGATGTTCGACCACAGCTACATGCACTGCTGGCGCCACAAGAAGCCGGTGATCTACCGCGCCACGTCGCAATGGTTCGCCGGCATGGACGTCAAGCCGAACGACGGCGGCGCCACCTTGCGCGAGACGGCGTTGAAAGGCATCGCCGAGACCAAGTTCTTCCCGGACTGGGGCCAGGCGCGCCTGCACGGCATGATCGCCAACCGTCCCGACTGGACATTGTCGCGCCAGCGCCAGTGGGGCGTGCCGATGGCCTTCGTGGTGCACAAGGAAACCGGCGCGCTGCATCCGCGCACGCCGGAACTGCTCGAGCAAGTGGCCCAGCTGATCAAAAAAGGCGGCATCGACGCCTGGCTGGCGCTCGACCTGAAGGACCTGATCGGCGACGAGGCGGCGGTCTACGCCAAGAACAAGGACACGCTCGACGTCTGGTTCGATTCCGGCACCACCCACCAGACGGTCCTGCGCGGCTCGCACAAGGAGCAGTCGGCCTTCCCCGCCGACCTGTATCTTGAGGGCTCCGACCAGCACCGCGGCTGGTTCCACTCGTCGCTGCTGACGTCCTCGATGCTCAACGGCGCGCCGCCGTACAAGGCGCTGCTGACGCACGGCTTCACCGTCGACGGTGAAGGCAAGAAGATGTCCAAATCGCTGGGCAACACGCTGGCGCCGCAAAAAATCTCCGACACCCTCGGCGCCGACATCCTGCGCCTGTGGATCGCCTCGACCGACTACACCGGCGAATTATCGATCTCCGACGAGATCCTCAAGCGCGTGACCGAAGCGTATCGCCGCATCCGCAACACGCTGCGCTTCCTGCTGGCGAACATCTCGGACTTCGACCACGCGCGCGACGCCGTGCCGGTGACCGAACTGCTGGAGATCGACCGCTACGCGATCGCCAACATGGCCGCGCTGCAGAAGGAAATCGAAGCCCACTTCGAACAGTACGAGTTCCAGCCGGTGTACTCCAAGCTGCAGAACTTCTGCTCGGAAGACCTGGGCGGCTTCTACCTCGACATCCTCAAAGACCGCCTGTACACATCGGCCGTGACCTCGCACGCGCGCCGCTCGGCGCAGACGGCGCTGTGGCACATCACGCAAAGCCTGCTGCGCGTGATGGCGCCGGCGCTGTCGTTCACCGCCGAGGAGGCGTGGGCCATCTTCGCCGGCGACGAGGCCTACCAGGCCAGTGGCGAGACCATCTTCACGCAAACCTGGTGGCAGCTGCCGGAACTGGCCGACGCCGAGGCGCTGCTGGCCAAGTACACGGCGCTGCGCGCGGTGCGCACCGACGTCACCAAGCAACTGGAAGACCTGCGCACCTCGGGCGCGATCGGCTCGTCGCTGCAGGCGGAGCTGACGATCAAGGCCGCCGGCGACAAGTACAAGCTGCTGGCCAGCCTGGAGGACGACCTCAAATTCGTCTTCATCACGTCGCTGGCGCAAGCCGTCGAAGTGGCCGCCGAAGCCGATGAAGCGGTCGAAGTGGCCGCCTCCAGCGCCGAAAAGTGCGAGCGCTGCTGGCACTACCGCGCCGACGTGGGCAGCCACGCGGACCATCCGACGCTCTGCGGCCGTTGCCACAGCAATCTGTTTGGTGCGGGCGAAAAACGCAAGTTCGCTTAATATTGGGGCCGCCGATTTCCGATGGAATCGGCGGCGCCGCCGCCACGAACCTCCCTGATATTTTATGGCCACTAAAAAAATCTTCCCGACCAAGTCTTCGTCCAGCCTGACGCCGTGGCTAGGTATCGCCTTCATCATCATCCTGCTCGACCAGCTGTCCAAGATCACCATCACCCGGACCTTCCAGCTGGGCGAGGAAAAATTCATCACCTCGTTCTTCAACCTGGTGCTGGCCTATAACAAGGGCGCGGCCTTCAGCTTCCTGCACAACAGCGGCGGATGGCAGCGCTACTTCTTCACCGCCATCGGCCTCGCGGCGGCGGTCTACATCATCATCCTGCTCAAGAAGCACGGCGGCCAGCGCATGTTCTCGTGGGCGCTGTCGCTGATCCTGGGCGGCGCCATCGGCAACGTCATCGACCGGCTGATGTACGGCCACGTGGTCGACTTCCTGGATTTCCACTGGGCCGGCCTGGGCCACTTCCCGGCGTTCAACCTCGCCGACGCGGCCATCTGCCTCGGCGCGGCGCTGTTCATCCTGGACGAACTGCGGCGCGTTAACAAATAAGCGGGAGAACGTCATGATGGAACTGACTGGTAAAAAGATCGTCCTCGGCCTGTCCGGCGGCGTGGCCTGCTACAAGGCGGCGGACCTGTGCCGCGCGCTGACCAAGGCCGGCGCCTCGGTGCAGGTGGTGATGACCGACGCCGCGACCCATTTCATCACCGCCGTCACCATGCAGGCCCTGTCGGGCAACAAGGTGTTCAGCAGCCAGTGGGACCCGCGCGTGGACAACAACATGGCCCACATCGACGTCACCCGCGACGCCGACGCCATCCTCATCGCGCCCTGCTCCGCCGATTTCATGGTCAAGCTGGCGCACGGCGTCTGCGACGACCTGCTGTCGACCATGTGCCTGGCGCGTCCGCGCCGCGTGCCGCTGCTGGTGGCGCCGGCCATGAACGTCGAAATGTGGCAGAACCCGGCCACCCAGCGCAACGCCCATCAATTGGAGGAGGACGGCATCGTCATCTTCGGCCCGGCCGCCGGCGACCAGGCCTGCGGCGAGGTGGGCATGGGCCGCATGCTGGAACCGGCGCAGCTGCTGGAGGAACTGATCGCGTCGTTCCAGCCGAAGGTCCTGGCCGGCAAACGCATCCTGATCACCGCCGGACCGACGTTCGAGCCGATCGACCCGGTGCGCGGCATCACCAATCTGTCGTCCGGCAAAATGGGATACGCGATCGCGCGCGCGGCGCGCGAAGCGGGCGCCGACGTCACGCTCGTCTCCGGCCCCACCACGTTGGCCACCCCGCACGGCGTGCG
>DATMSN010000509.1:0-3906 GCA_035565375.1 Duganella sp.
CAGAGCGGCGCCGCCGCCGTCGCGGTCCGCGCCGAGGCGATCCAGACGCTGGAGGAAAAGCCGGTGGTCTTCGTCAAGGTGGACGGCGGCTTCCGGCCGCGGCCCGTGGTGCTGGGCCGCAGCGACGGCAAGACGACCGAAGTGCTGCAAGGCCTGGATGCCGGCGCGCGGTACGCCGCCGCCGGCAGTTTCGTCCTGAAGGCGGAACTGGGCAAAGACAGCGCCGAGCACGCGCACTGAGGCGGGGGACGATAATATGTTCGAACGCATCATAAAATTCGCCATCGTCCAGCGCTGGCTGGTCATGCTGGCGGTGGCGGGGATGGCCGGATTCGGCATCCACAGCTATCAAAAGCTGCCCATCGACGCGGTACCCGACATCACCAACGTGCAGGTGCAGATCAACACGGCCGCGCCGGGCTACTCGCCGCTGGAGACCGAGCAGCGCGTGACGTTCCCGATCGAGACCGTCATGTCCGGCCTGCCGAACCTGGAGCAGACACGCTCGTTGTCGCGCTACGGCCTGTCGCAGATCACCGTCATCTTCAAGGACGGCACCGACATCTTCTTCGCGCGCCAGATGGTCAGCGAGCGCATACAGGAAGCCAGGACGCGGCTGCCGGCGGGGATAACGCCGGCCATGGGCCCGATCTCCACCGGCCTGGGGGAGATCTACCTGTGGACGGTGGAGGCCAAGCCGGGCGCGAAGAAGGCCGACGGCACGCCGTACACGCCGACCGACCTGCGCGAGATCCAGGACTGGATCATCAAGCCGCAGCTGCGCAACGTCGCCGGCGTGACCGAGATCAATTCGATCGGCGGCTATGCCAAGGAATACCAGGTGGCGCCCAATCCGCAGCGGCTGGCCTCCTACGGCCTGACCTTGCAGGACGTGGTGACGGCGCTCGACCGCAACAACGGCAACGCCAGCGCCGGCTATATCGAAAAACGCGGCGAACAGTTGCTGGTGCGCGCGCCCGGCCAGGTGCGGTCGCTGGAGGACATCCGCAACATCATCCTCAGTAACGTCGACAGCGTGCCGGTGCGGGTGCGCGACGTGGCCGAGGTGCAGATCGGCCGCGAACTGCGCACCGGCGCCGCCACCGACAACGGCCGCGAGGTGGTGCTGGGCACCGTCTTCATGCTGATCGGCCAGAACAGCCGCGCCGTCTCGCAGGCGGTCGACAGGAAAATGGTCGACATCAACCGCAGCCTGCCGGCCGGCGTGCAGGCGATCACCGTCTACGACCGCACGGTATTGGTCGACAAGGCCATCGCCACGGTGAAGAAAAACCTGCTCGAGGGCGCGGTGCTGGTGATCGCGGTGCTGTTCCTGTTCCTCGGGAATATCCGCGCCGCGCTGGTCACGGCGATGGTGATACCGCTGTCGATGCTGTTCACCTTCACCGGCATGGTCACGTACAAGGTCAGCGCCAATCTGCTCAGCCTCGGCGCGCTGGACTTCGGCATCATCGTCGACGGCGCGGTGGTCATTGTCGAGAACTGCGTGCGCAGGCTGGCGCACGCGCAGGCGAGGCTTGGGCGCAAGCTGACGCGCGCCGAACGCTTCGAGGAGGTCCACGCGGCGGCCAGGGAGGCGCGCCGCCCGCTGCTGTTCGGCCAGTTGATCATCATGGTGGTCTATCTGCCGATCTTCGCGCTGACCGGCGTCGAGGGCCGCATGTTCCATCCGATGGCGCTGACGGTGGTCATCGCGCTGCTGGGCGCGATGCTGTTGTCGATCACCTTCATTCCCGCCGCCGTGGCCCTGTTCATCGGCGACAGCGTGGTCGAGAAGGAGCACCGCAAGATCACCGCCTGGTACAGCGGCATGCTGGAGCGCGTGCTGGCCAACACCCCGGTCGTGCTGACGTTCGCCGGCATCTCGGTCGTGCTGTCGCTGCTGCTGGCGACGCGCCTGGGCAGCGAGTTCGTGCCGAACCTGAACGAGGGCGACTTCGCCATCCAGGCGCTGCGCATCCCCGGCACCAGCCTGACGCAATCGGTGGAGATGCAAAAGCAGATCGAGCAAACGCTGAAGCAGAAATTCCCCGAGATCGAGCGGATCTTCGCGCGCACCGGCACGGCGGAAATCGCCTCCGATCCGATGCCGCCGAATATCTCGGACGGCTACATCATGCTCAAGCCGGAAGCCGACTGGCCCGAGCCGCGCAAGTCGCGCGACGAGCTGCTGGCGGCGATCCGCGAGACGGTGGAAAAGCTGCCAGGGAACGCGTTCGAGTTTTCGCAACCGATCCAGCTGCGCTTCAACGAGCTCATTTCCGGAGTGCGCAGCGACGTCGCCGTCAAGCTGTTCGGCGACGACACGGCGGTCCTCAACGACACCGCCGCCAAAATCGCCGCCGCGCTGGGCAAGGTGCCGGGCGCCACCGAGGTCAAGGTCGAGCAGACCACCGGCCTGCCGATGCTGACGGTGGACATCGACCGCGGCAAGACCGCGCGCTACGGCCTCAATGTGGGCGATGTGCAGGAGACCATCGCCACCGCCATCGGCGGCAAGGAGGCGGGCACGATGTTCGAGGGCGACCGCCGTTTCGACATCGTGGTGCGGCTGCCGGACGCGCTGCGCGACGACCTCGAGGTGATGCGGCGGCTGCCGGTGCCGCTGCCGCGCGGCGTTGGAGCCGGCGGCGGCGCCAACTTCATCCCGCTGGGGGAGGTGGCCACCTTCAGCGTGGCGCCGGGTCCGAACCAGATCAGCCGCGAGGACGGCAAGCGCCGCGTGGTCATCAGCGCCAATGTGCGCGGGCGCGATATCGGCTCCTTCGTCGCCGAGGCGGAGCAGGCCCTGCAACGCCAGGTCAAGGTGCCGGCCGGGTACTGGACCGCGTGGGGCGGGCAGTTCGAGCAGCTGCAATCGGCCACGCGGCGGTTGCAGATCGTCGTGCCGGTGGCGCTGCTGCTGGTGATGGTGCTGCTGCTGGCGATGTTCGGCAACCTGAAGGACGGGCTGCTGGTGTTCAGCGGGATTCCGTTCGCGCTGACGGGCGGTATCGCCGCGCTGGCGCTGCGCGGCATACCGCTGTCGATATCGGCGGCGGTGGGGTTCATCGCGCTGTCCGGGGTGGCGGTGCTCAACGGCCTGGTGCTGATCTCGTTCATCCGCGCGCTGCGCGAGCAGGGGCGGACCGTGGAGCAGGCGATACGCGAGGGCGCGCTGGGACGATTGCGTCCGGTGCTGATGACGGCGCTGGTGGCCTCGCTGGGCTTCATTCCGATGGCCATCGCCACCGGCACCGGCGCCGAGGTTCAGCGTCCGCTGGCGACGGTGGTGATCGGCGGGATACTGTCGTCGACCGCGCTGACGTTGCTGGTGCTGCCGCTGCTGTACCGCCTGGCCCACCGCAAACGCGAAAGCTAAACGCTGCCGGCGCGCTCGATGACGAGGATGCGCGCCGGTCCGACCGGGTGGGCGCAATGGGCGTCGCCCGTGCCGGCGTGGAAGATATCGCCGGCGCGCAGGTGCGCCATCAGTTCGCGGCCGTCCTCGCGGTAGTGCATCGCCACTTCGCCGTCGAGCACCGCGAACACCTCCTCGCCGTCGTTGACGTGCCAGTGGTACGGCTGGTCGGTCCAGTGCAGCCGCACGGTGGCCCCACCCATCGTGGCGATCGGCTGCGCGTCCCACGCGCGCGCGCCGGTGTACTCGCTTGCGCGGACGATTCTCATGTTTGGTTCCAGTCATAGTCCATCTGCCGCGCGGTGGCGAGCGCCAGCTCGCGGCCGGCCAGCCGTTCGACCAGATGCAGCGACAGGTCGATGCCTACCGAGGCGCCGCCGGAGGCGACGATGGCGCCGTTGTCGGCCCAGCGCCGCTTGCCCTGTACCCGCAACTCGGGAAACGCCGCTGCCGGCCCTGCCGCCGGTTCCTTGCGCGGGGCCACC
>DATMSN010000510.1:0-2558 GCA_035565375.1 Duganella sp.
CGGCGCCGCCGGCGCGCGCCTTGGCCGCCAGCGCCACCGGGTTGCGCGGCGGCTTTTGCGACGGCTCGACGCGGATCGTCATCTTCTGCCGCGTGGACAAGGCCTTGTTCGCCATCGCAGTCCCCCCCTTCTTACAACACGTAGCGCGACAGGTCTTCGTTGACCGCCAGCGCGTCGAGCCGCTCGTTGACGTAGGCCGCGTCGATGGTGATGACCTTGCCGCCGTCCTCGCTGGCGGTGAACGACAATTCCTCCAGCAGCTTTTCCATCACCGTGTACAGGCGCCGCGCGCCGATGTTCTCGGTGCGCTCGTTGACCGAGTAGGCGATCTCCGCCAGGCGCGTGATGCCTTCCGGCGAGAACTCGATCTTGACGTTCTCGGTCGCCAGCAGCGCCTCGTACTGCTTGGTCAGGCAGGCGTCGGTGCTGGTGAGGATGCGCTCGAAATCGGCGATCGACAGCGATTCGAGCTCGACCCGGATCGGGAAGCGCCCCTGCAGCTCGGGGATCAGGTCGGACGGCTTGGCCAGGTGGAAGGCGCCCGACGCGATGAACAGGATGTGGTCGGTGCGGATCATGCCGTACTTGGTGTTGACGGTGGTGCCCTCGACCAGCGGCAGCAGGTCGCGCTGCACGCCGGCGCGCGAGACGTCGGCGCCGCCCACCTCCGAGCGCGAGGCGATCTTGTCGATCTCGTCGAGGAACACGATGCCGTTCTGCTCGACGTTCTGGATCGCCTTCTGCTTCATCTCGTCGTCGTTGACCAGCTTGGCCGCCTCCTCGTCGATCAGGAACTTCATCGCCTCCTTGATCTTGACCTTGCGCGCCTTCTTGCGCGCGCCGCCGATGCCGGAGAACATCGATTTGATCTGCTCGGTCATTTCCTCCATGCCGGGCGGGGCCATGATCTCCATCTGCGGGCCGGTCTCGGCCAGTTCGATCTCGATCTCCTTGTCGTCCAGCTCGCCCTGGCGCAGGCGCTTGCGGAAGGTCTGGCGGGTGGCGTCGCCGGCCTGCGGCGCGTCCGACGGCGTGGCCTGGTGGAAGCCGAAGTCGCGCGCCGGCGGCAGCAGGATGTCGATCACGCGGTCCTCGGCGGCGTCCTCGGCGCGCGCGCGCACCTTGGCCATCTCGGCCGAACGGGTCTGCTTGATGCCGATGTCGATCAGGTCGCGGATGATGGTGTCGACGTCGCGCCCCACGTAGCCGACCTCGGTGAACTTGGTGGCCTCGATCTTGATGAACGGCGCGTCGGCCAGCTTGGCCAGGCGGCGCGCGATCTCGGTCTTGCCGACGCCGGTCGGACCGATCATCAGGATGTTCTTCGGCGTGATCTCGTGGCGCAGCGGCTCCTCGACCTGCTGGCGGCGCCAGCGGTTGCGCAGCGCGATGGCGACCGCCTTCTTGGCCTTGCCCTGGCCGACCACGTGTTTATCGAGTTCGCCGACGATTTCATGGGGAGTCATGTTCATGCTGGTTCCAGTGTTTCAACGATGTGGTTCAAGTTGGTGTAGATGCACAA
This sequence comes from Duganella sp., assembly GCA_035565375.1. GTDB lineage: Bacteria > Pseudomonadota > Gammaproteobacteria > Burkholderiales > Burkholderiaceae_D > Rugamonas. Next base: position 1,523 of record DATMSN010000510.1, read on the forward strand.
CTCGCCGGCGATGGTCAGTGACTTTTTGACGATTTCGGCGGGCGACAGTTCCGTGTTTTCCACCAAAGCCTTGGCGGCGGACTGGGCGTAGGTGCCGCCCGAGCCGATGGCGCCGATGCCGTCCTCGGGCTCGAGCACGTCGCCGTTGCCGGTGATCACCAGGGTCGATTCGTGGTCGGCCACCAGCAGCATCGCCTCGAGCCGGCGCAGCACGCGGTCGGTGCGCCAGTCCTTGGCCAGCTCGACGGAGGCGCGCAGCAGGTTGCCCTGGTGTTTCTCCAGCTTGCCCTCGAAACGGTCGAGCAGCGTGAAGGCGTCGGCGGTGCCGCCGGCGAAGCCGACCAGCACCTTGCCCTGGTGGATCTTGCGCACCTTGCGGGCCGTGCCCTTCATGACGATGTTGCCCAGCGTGACCTGGCCGTCGCCGCCGAGGGCGACGTCCTTGCCGCGGCGCACGCACAGGATGGTGGTACCGTGAAATTGTTCCATATTGACCTCAGAGTAATGACGCAGACTGAAGACTGAAAAGTGGGGCTGGAAATGGGAATTGCAAGTTAGTGCAAGTTAGTACTTGTGCGGGTAGAGCCGGGCGATGTCGCCGTAGCCGAGTAATCTTAACAGGGCCGTGACCAGATGGTTCACGTCGCGGAACTCGATTTTGCGGCCCGCCGCCGCCAGCGGCTGCAGGCAGGCGTGCAGGCCGATGGCGGCCGGGTAATCGATGCGCAGCAGCCGCGAGCAATCGAACACCAGCGCCCGGTCCTGGCCGGCGTAGTCGCCGATGGCCGGCAGCAGGGGGCCGAGCTGGCCTTCCATGACGGGCGGCAACATGAAGCGGTCCGGCGACGCCGGCAGCCGTTGCGCCGGCGCCATCGCCACCTTGTGCGGGGCCGTGAACGACGGCGGCGACACCTCGAAGGTGACGCAGTAGTCCATCGCGGTTTCCTCGAATTCCTTTTCGCGGTTGAGCAGTTGTAACAGTTCCAGCAACAGCAGCCACGGCGCCTCGGTGTCGTCGGGGCGGCCGATGGCGATG
>DATMSN010000511.1:0-1613 GCA_035565375.1 Duganella sp.
CGGCGGGGGCGCAAGCCGTCGCCGTCAACGTCGACCTGGAGACCTGGGCCGGCGCCGAACAGATGGTGGCCGCCGCGCTGGCCGCGTTTGGCGCCGTCGATGTGCTGATCAATAACGTCGGCGGCACCATCTGGGCCAAGCCGTTCCAGGAATACGCGCCCGAGCAGATCGAGGCGGAGATCCGCCGCTCGCTGTTCCCGACGATGTGGTCCTGCCGCGCGGCGCTGCCGCACATGGTGGCGCAACAGCGCGGCGCCATCGTCAACGTCTCGTCGATCGCCACCACCGGCATCTACCGCGTGCCGTACTCCGCCTCCAAGGGCGGCGTCAACGCGATGACGGCCGCGTTGGCGATGGAGCACGCGCAGGATGGCATCCGCGTCAACGCGGTGGCCACCGGCGGCACCGAGGCGCCGCCGCGCAAGGTGCCGCGCAACCCCCAGCCGCTCAGCGAGCAGGAGCAGCAATGGTATCAGGGGATCGTCGACCAGACCATCGCCAGCAGCTGGATGCGCCGCTACGGCAGCATCGCCGAGCAGGTCAACGCCATCCTGTTCCTGGCCTCGGCCGAAGCGTCGTACATCACCGGCACGGTATTGCCGGTCGGTGGCGGCGACCAGGGGTAGCCATGCCGGTCGCGAACGGAATTCATTACGAAACCGAAGGTGCCCCCGGGCTGCCGGCGCTGGTGTTCTCCAATTCCCTCGGCACCACGCTGGAGATGTGGGACGCGCAGGCGCGGGAATTGAGCAAGGATTACCACGTGGTCCGCTACGACACGCGCGGGCATGGCCGGTCATCCGATCCCGCCGGTCCGTACAGCCTCGCGCAGCTGGGTGGCGACGTGCTGGCGCTGATGGACCATCTGGGCATCAGCCATGCGCACTTCTGCGGACTGTCGATGGGCGGCCTGACCGCGCAGTGGCTTGGCGTGTACGCGTACGACAGGATCGACAAGCTGGTGATCGCCAATTCGGCCGCGCGCGTCGGCACGGTGGATGGCTGGCGCCAGCGCGCGCGGATGGCGCGCGAAGAGGGACTGGCCGGCATCGCCGATAGCGCGGCCGGCCGTTGGTTCACTCCGGATTTCGTCGCCCGCGAACCGGAACGGGTGGCCGCGCTGTTGGCGGCCATGCGGCAAGGGAGCACGGACGGCTACGCGGCCTGTTGCGAGGCGCTGGCCGTCGCCGACCTGCGCGAGAAAATCGATACGATACCCAATGCGACGCTGATCATCGCCGGATCGCACGACCCGGTGACGACGCCGGTCGATGCCGCCTTCATGCGACAGAAGATCCAGGACGCGGCCACCATCACGCTGGCCGCGTCCCACATCTCGAACATCGAATCGCCCGAAGCCTTCAATCAGGCGCTGGCGGCGTTCCTGCGCTGACTGCTAAGGTTGCGGATCCCATCCGGCGCCGCCGTTCCAGGCGGAGAACACCAGCGCGCGGTTGGCGAAACCTGCCGCGACATCGGTTGCGCTCAATTGGAAGCCGCCCACGCGCGCCGCCAGGTTGATCGGATCACCTCCCAGCGTGGTGCTGCCGTACTCGCGCCAGCCGCTGGCCGCCGTCGGCACCACCGGATTTGGCGCCGGCTGGCCGTTGACG
>DATMSN010000512.1:0-2978 GCA_035565375.1 Duganella sp.
AGGGCCGGCGCGCGCGGCCGGCCACTGACGGGGTCGACCGGCAGGTGGCTGGCCGGCAGATCGCAAAAATCGTTTTGCGGATCGATGATCAGCAAATGCAGATTTCGTTTCATGTGAAGCTCCGTGGCGGCAATGCCTTCCATGATACGCAGCAAAGAACAAGCCCCGCAAGCGGGGCCGCGATCACTTGCAAGAGTGTTGCTTATTTATGCGAAGGTTTGCGCAAAAGGGCTCAGGCGACGATGGCGTCGATCTCGCCGCGCCCCTTGGCGATGGCCGCGGCCACCGCTTCCTCGCCCATCGACACGCCTTCGGCGAGGATGAAGGTGATGTCGGTCATGCCCAGGAAACCCAGCACGGCGCGCAGGTAGGTGGCCAGGTGGTCGTAGCCGGCCGCCGGACCCTGGCTGTAGACGCCGCCGCTGGCGATGACGACGTAGACTTTTTTACCGGTGACCAGGCCCGTGGGGCCGTCGGCGCCATAGCTGAAGGTGCGGCCGACGCGGGCGATGTGGTCGATCCAGGCCTTCAGGCCGGAGGTGACGGAGAAGTTGTACATCGGCGCGCCGATGACGATGGTGTCGGCGGCAAGCAGCTCGTCGACCAGCGTGTCGGACAGCTTGATCGTGTGGGCCTGGTCGGCGTTGCGCTGCTCGGGCGGGGTGAAGTACGCGCCGATCAGCTGTTCCGTCAGGTGCGGCAACGGCGCGGCGGCCAGGTCGCGCGTGACGATGGTGTCGGACGGATGGGCTTGCCGCCACTTGGCGATGAATTCGGCGCCGAGCTGGCGCGACAACGAACCGGTTTGACGAACACTGCTGTCGATGTGGAGTACGGTTGCCATGATGTGTTTCCTTTATGAGGTAGGGTTGCACGCATCATAGAACGAGTTTAGTATCGATGAAACACTGTAAATTTAAATCTTACTGATCGATTTTATCGATAAATCAATAATCACCACAGGTAACCCATGCGAGATCCCGGCCTTCCCTCCCTCGACCAGCTGCGCGTGTTCATCGCCGTCATCGACCATGGCGGCTTCGCGCACGCCGCGCGCGCGCTGCACCGCACGCAGTCCGTCATCAGCTATACGATCGCCAACCTGGAGGAGCAGCTCAACGTCGAGCTGCTCGACCGCAGCAAGCGCAAGCCGGTGCTGACCGAGGCCGGCAAGGCGCTGCTGGCCGACGCCCGCGCCGTCTCGCTCAAGGTCGACGGCATGCGCGCGCGCGCCAAGGCGCTGTCGGCCGGGCTGGAGGCGGAGGTGTCGCTGGTGGTCGACGTCATGTATTCGACCTGCAAGCTGGTGCGCATTCTCCGGGCGTTCCAACAGGAGTTCCCGACCGTGTCGATGCGGCTGCGCACCGAGGCGCTGGGCGCGGTCACGCAACTGGTCATGGACCGCACCTGCCACATCGGCCTGAGCGCCTGGATGCCGGGTTCGACGGACACCATCGAGCGCCAGAGCTGCGGTGTCGTGACGATGGTGCCGGTGGTGTCGCCCGACCATCCGCTGGCCCGGATCAAGGGCAAGATTCCCAACGAGATCCTGCGCGAACACACGCAACTGGTGCTGACCGACCGCAGCACGCTGACCAAGGGCCAGGATTTCGGCGTGGTGGCGCTGCGCGACTGGCGCCTGGGCGACCTCAGCTCCAAGCACGCGCTGCTGCGCAACGGCATCGGCTGGGGCAATATGCCGGTCGAATTCGTCCAGTGGGATCTGGACGCGGGGCGCCTGGTGCGACTCGACGTCGCCGAGGGGCCGTCGTTCAGCGCGCCGCTGTATGTGATACGGCGCGGCGACGAGGAGCCGGGACCGGCCACGCGCTGGGTCATGCAGCAGTTCCTCGACATGGACCACAGCATCGCGCAGGAGTATGGCGACCAGGCCTACCCGCCGTCCCCGGCCGGCCACCACGCGCCGATCCACATGCCATTCCACCAGCGCTCGACCGAACAGCCGGCGAGCGTGCCGCCGGCGGCCAGGGAGGCGCCGGCGCCTACTTCACGCCAGCGGCGCTGAGCTTGCGGCGCAGGCGGTAGATTTCCTCCGACAGGTCGACCACCAGCGCGGCGACGTCGTCGTTGGCTTCGAAGTCGCGCTCGATCTGGCACAGGCGGCGCGCCCGCACCAGGTCGGCGCTGGTGAAGCGCCAGCTGACGCTGTCGTCCGACGCGCATTCCATCAGGATGCCGGTGCGCACCCGCTGCACCACCCAGTCGTGATCGACCGCGCAGGCGCGCGCCAGTTCCTCGAGCGTCAGCGCGGCCTCGTCGATCAACACGGCGGTCAGGGGCGGTTGCCCCGTCGCCGTTCCCATTGCCTGTCCCATAGCTTATCCTCCCGCGCGCGGATTGAACGCCATTTCGCGCGCCATTGTTCGATACAGTTCGCGTGCCTTGTCGGTGGTCGCCGGCGGCAGCACCACTTCCAGCAGCAGGTATAGGTCGCCGGCCTCCTTGCCGGGAATGCCGCGTCCGCGCAGGCGCAGCTTGCGCCCGCTTTGCGAACCGGCCGGCACCGACACCGTGACCTTGCCGGACGGCGTGCCCACCTCGATGTCGCCGCCCAGCGCCAGCTCCCACGGCGCCACCGGCACCGTCTCGAACACGTCGCGGCCGTCGACGCGGTAGCGCGGATCGGGACGGAACTGGATTTCCAGATACAAGTCGCCCGGCCCGGCCTCGCCGCGCTGGCCCTGCCCGGACAGGCGCAGCTGCTGGCCGGCGGTCACGCCTTTGGGAATGTTGACGCTCAAGGTGCGCTCGCGCGTGACGATGCGGTCCTGGGCGTCGCGGTCGGCCACCATCAGGCTGATGTTGCGGGTCGCGCCATGGTAGGCGTCGGCCAGGTCGATGGTGATGGTGGCGTGGCTGTCGTCGCCGCGCTGCGGCGTGTACTGCTGGCGCCGGCGCCCGCCGAGGTTGGCGAACAGGTCGGCGAAGAAATCGCTGGAGTCGCCATCGCCGAAGCC
>DATMSN010000513.1:0-3952 GCA_035565375.1 Duganella sp.
GGCAGCGCCGACGGCGCCTCGGTTTGCCAGCCGTCGGCGTCCAGCCCCACTTGTTTGCCGCCCTCCCAGGGGGCGGCGGTGGAGGCTTTGCGTCCGGCGTGCGCCAACTGGATCCCGACCGGCATGTCCGAATGCCCGCGAACCGCTTTCAACACCCGCGCGAGGGCTTGCTCGTTGCGGTCCGAGTACAGGCCCAGATCGGCCGGCGAAATGCGCGCCTCCGGCGACACGGCGGTCGCCTCCAGTATCAACAAGCCGGCGCCGGACAGCGCCAGGTGGCCCAGATGAATCACGTGCCAATCGGTGGCGTCGCCCTGTTCGGCCGAGTACTGGCACATCGGCGCGATCACGATGCGGTTGGACAGTTCCAGCTGTCCGATCTTAAAAGGAGAGAATAGTTTGCTCACGCCGTGCCCTTCGGTGGTGGGAAGGTTTCGATTATGTCATGACTGAAAATTTCAGCTCTTACGAATGCCCTCCGGACCGGCGCGCGATTTGCGCCGCTTCATCCAGCCCAACAGCCCAAGGCCGCCGAACATCATGGCGTAGGTCGAAGGCTCGGGCACGGCGCTGAGCGTGTTTTAACGCCGCGGCGGTGTCGTCAAAATGTTTCTATTTCGCTACAGGGGTGGTCCGTTGTTTTGGTGTGAACAACGCCTGCAACTCGCCATACGGCATCGCCTTGTCCATCAACGGGCCGGCGTCGCCGGTGGTCAGAAAACCCTTGGCCATGTCGGCGGCAACGGCCCACAAAGCCTGCGGTATGCCGGAACCGGCGCTCAAGCGCCGCACGCCCAACTTATGCAATTCATCGGCGGACGGCCTGCCCGGCCAGTCCATCACATTCACCGGCAGCCCGGCGCCGGCGACGACGGCCTCGATCTCATCGACCTTGCAAATACCGGGCACGAACAAACCGTCCGCACCCGCCGCCCGGTACATGGCGGCGCGCTTCAATACCTCCGCCACCCGCTCCCCCTCCGGCGCCAGTCCCCTCAGATACACGTCGGTACGGGTGTTGATGAAGATGTCCTTGCCCGCCGCGCCGACCCGCTTCTTGATCGCGACTATCTTCGCCGCCAACGATTCCGGCGCGCCGCCGCCATCTTCCAGGTTGATGCCGGCCACACCGGCGTCGACCAGCTTCATCACGTTTTGCGCGACCACCTCCGCATCGTCCGAATAACCGTTCTCCAGATCGACCGACAGCGGTACCGTCAACACGCGCGCCATGTTGAGCGCGATGGCGATGGCGACATCGGCCGGCATGTTATCGCCATCGGCATAACCGGCGGCCCAGGCCACGCCGGCGCTGGTGGTGGCGATGGCCGACGCGCCCAGGCTCTCGAACAAGCGCGCGCTGCCCGCATCCCAGGCGTTGGGCAGGTGCAGCAGCTTGCTACCGTCGTGCAGCTTCTTGAAATCGTTCATGGTCGCTCCCTTAAAAAAGACTGGCTTGTGAGGTGGTCAGGCTGGAAAAACTGTCCTTCATCGGCAGCAGGATCGAGTCGGCGATCGGCTGCAATTGCTTGGTCAGATAATGATCGTAATCGATATTCGAGCGCATCGCCTCCAGCGGCTCCGGACCGCCGGTGGTCATCACGTAGCTGATCCAGCCGCCGTTCTGATAACGCAGCGGACGATGATGCGACTGGTTGTATTCATCGGCCAGGCGGGCGGCGCGCACCTGCGGCGGCACGTTGACCTTGTACTCGTCCAGCCGGTGGCGCAGCCGCTTGCGGTAGACCAGCAGCTCGTCGAAATCGCCCGACAGCGTCTTGCGCGCGTAGTCGCGCACGAAGTCCTGGTACGGCTCGTCCTTGAAGATGCGCAGGAACAGGCCTTTCTGGAACTGCTGCGCCAGCGGCGTCCAGTCGCTGCGCGCCACTTCGAGGCCACGGTAAATCACCTCTTCCTCGCCTTTGGCGTTGACCATCAAACCGGCGTAGCGCTTTTTGCTGCCCATTTCCGTGCCGCGTATCGTCGGCATGAAGAACTTCTGGAAGTGCGTGTCGAACTCGATCTCGAGATGACATTCCAGGCCGTGCTTTTGTTTCAGCATCGCGCGCCACCAGGCGTTGATCTTGTTCGCCAGTTGCTGGCCGATCTCCAGCGCGTCGGCGTTATTGTGTTCTTTCTTAAGCCAGATGAAGATCGAATCGGTATCGCCGTAGATGACGTCATACCCCTCCGCCTCCACCAGCTCGCGCGTTTGCTTCATCATCTGGTGTCCGCGCAGGGTGACCGAGGAGATCAGGCGCGGATTGAAGAACCGGCATTCGGTCGCGCCAAGCACGCCGCAGAAGGAATTCATCAGCAACTTGAGCGCCTGCGACAGCGGTTCGTTCCTCTCCCGCTTGGCGGCGTCGCGCTGATTCCATATCTGCGTGGTGATCTCGGGCAGGCAATGCTTGTGGCGCGAGAACACGGTGCCGTTGACGCCCTCCACCACCGACGCTGGATCTTCGGCGGCCTCCCCTTCCACCAGGCCGACCGGATCGACCAGGAAGGTGCGGATAATCGACGGATACAGGCTTTTATAATCCAGCACCACCACCGAGTCGTACAGGCCCGGTTTGGAGTCCATGACGAAGCCGCCCGGCGAAGCGCCGCCGGAGATGTCGCCCACGTTCGGCGCCACATAGCCCTCGCGGTGCATGCGCGGCAGGTAGTGGTGGCCGAAGGCGGCGATCGAGCCGCCCAAATGGTCGGCCTGCAAACCGGTCACCGTCGCGCGCTCGATCATGAAGGCCAGCAGATTGGCCTTGTCGAAGATGCGGGTGACCAGTTCGCAGTCCTTCAGGTTGTAGTGGGCCAAGGCCGGCTTGTCTTCCTGGAAGCGGCGTTCGATCTCCGCCATCTTGTCGTAGACGTCGCCGATGTCCTTGCCCTCGCCCAGCATCGCCTGCGAGACGTTCTCCAGGCTGAACGACGGGAACGTCCACGACGCCGCCCTGAGCGCGTCGATGCCGTCGAGGACGACGCGGCCCACCACCGGCGCGAACATGTATCCCTGCTTGCCCGGATGCTCGCGCCATTCGATGGTCTTGCCCTCGCGGCCCAGGGTCAGCGCGATCTTGTGCTTGTCGGCGTTTTTCTGCAGCACGCGCAGGTCGAACTGCACCACGTTCCAGCCCACCAGCACGTCCGGATCGTGGCGCGCCATCCAGGCGTTAAGCCTTTCGATCAGCTGGCGCGGCGTGGCGCAGTATTCCAGGTCGAAGTCGATCTCCGGCGACGCCTCCGCCGGAGCTGCGCCGAGCATGTACACCTGGCGCTGGCCGCAGCCTTCGAGCGCGATCGAATACAGGTCTTCGAAGGCGCTCGTCTCGATATCGAGCGACACCATCTTCAGCTTGGGGCGGTAATCGGGGGCCGGCTTGAGTTTGCAGTCGTGGATGGTCGCGCCGTCGACGCGGCCGCCCTCGACCTGCACGCCGGCGGTGATGAAGCGCTCCATCAGATAGCGCTCCGGCGGGCGGATATCGGCCTCGTACATCTTGATGCCGTGGTCGCGCAGCGTGCGCTCGAGCGCCGTCAACTGTTTGTAGCGGGACGAATAGACGCCGATCACCGGCTCCTGCTCGAACGTCTTGAGCTGTAGTTCGCGCAGCTCGACGCCGGCCGCCTGGTCCAGCAGCGCCTCGATTGCCGCGCGCTCGCGCGCCTCCGCGAAGGCCACGGAAGTCTGCGCTGTCAGGCGGATTTTCCTGGGGCCGTCGTCGGTCGCCAGCCAAAATTCGATCTCCGTCCCGTTGGCCGCGTCGCGCCAATGGCGGGTCAGGATGAATCCTTGCTGAGAAGTTGGAGCCAAGGGAGTAAGCATGCTTAATTATACTGTATGCTCATACAGTCAACAGGCGCCGGATTGGGACGGTCGATCAATACGGGTTCCACGTAGGGCGGATTAGCGGGCGAGGCCCGCTAACCGCCCCAGGGGCCCATCGAAGGG
>DATMSN010000514.1:0-1637 GCA_035565375.1 Duganella sp.
GCGGCAGCTCGGCCAGCAGCTGGACGTCGCCGCCGGCTTTTTGCACCATGCGGTCGAGGGCGTCGCGCGTCTGCCACGACAGCTGCCGCAGGCGCTGTTCGGCTTCGCGCTCGGCGTAGTTGTAGGCGAAATGGTCGACCAGGACCAGCAACGACAGCACCGTCAGCAGCACCGTCGCGCTCACGCCCGCCGTCACCAGCGTGGTGAGCCGGGGGCGGGCTTTTCGGTCGGTACGCTGCATGGGCATGACGGCGTGTTTCCTGCCCGCGCGGGGCCTGAAAGATAACTGAAAGAAAGTATTTTTATTGTATCACCCGAAAGTCGGAATCATTCCATTGTCATAGACAAATTTCCTGCGCGTAACCACGGTTTGGCGCGGCCGGGCTTTCTTAAATCGCCCTTAAGATTGCTTGGCAGTATTAAACGCTTGCTTGACATAATTAGAATGATCGTTCATTCTATGGTCTGTGCTCATAATTTCTACAGAAAGTCCCAAGCCATGGAAGCTCTTTTCTGCAAACCGTCCCTGCGGACGGCCGGGGCCGCTGCCCTGATCACCGCAACCGTGCTGGTAGCCGGTTGCTCCAAATCCACGACCGAAGCACCTCATGCGCAGGTGGCGGAAGTGGGCGTTTATAAGGTGGCGCCGCAAGCGCTGCAAATCACCACCGAACTGCCGGGTCGCACCGCCGCCTTCCAGGTGGCCGAAGTGCGCCCGCAGGTCAACGGGCTGGTGCAAAAACGCCTGTTTGTCGAGGGGGCCGACGTCAAGGCCGGCACCCCGTTGTACCAAATCGATCCATCGCTGTACCAGGCCAGCGTCAACTCGGCCAAGGCGGCGCTGGCCAAGGCCAAGGCCAACCTGATGACGAGCGGGCCGAAGGTGTCGCGCTACAAGGAGCTGGTCGCCATCGAGGGCGTCAGCCGCCAGGACTACGAGGACGCCGTCGCCGCCGACGCCCAGGCCAAGGCCGATGTCGAATCGGCCGCCGCCGCGCTGGAAGAGGCGCAGATCAATTTGAAATACACCCACGTGTACGCGCCCATCAGCGGGCGCATCAGCCGTTCGACGGTGACCCCGGGCGCGCTGGTGACGGCCAACCAGACCGACGCGCTGACCACCGTGCAGCAGCTCGACCCGATCTACGTCGACATCACGCAATCGAGCGAGGACTTGCTGCGCCTGAAGCGCGACATGGAGAGCGGCAGCCTGAAACAATCGGGCCAGGCCAAGGTGTCGCTGGTGCTGGCCGACGGCACCAGGTACGCCGAGGCGGGCAAGCTGCAGTTCGCCGGCGTGTCGGTCGATACCGCCACCGGCAACGTGGTGCTGCGCGCGCTGTTCCCCAATCCGAAACACGATCTGCTGCCGGGCATGTTCGTGCGCGCGGTGGTCGAAGCGGGCGTCAACGAGCAGGCCATCGCCGTGCCGCAGCAGGGCGTGAGCCGCAACCAGAAGGGCGAGGCCACCGCGCTGGTGCTCAACCCGCAGGGCAAGGTCGAGCAGCGCATCCTGGTCACCAGCGGCACCCAGGGCGACAAATGGCTGGTCAAGTCCGGCCTGGCCGCCGGCGACCTGCTGATCGTCGAGGGCCTGCAGAAGGTCAAGCCGGGCGCGCCGGCCAAGGCCGCCGTGG
>DATMSN010000515.1:0-2769 GCA_035565375.1 Duganella sp.
AGAAGCGCCGAGGATGTGCACGCCATGGCGCTGTCCAATCTGGACGGCGAATATGCGGCCATCGTTCGCACCGGGGACGTGCTGGACGCCTTCGCCGGGGTGGCATGATGCGTATCGCCATCGTCTCCGACATCCACGGCAATCTGCCGGCGCTCGAAGCCGTCGTCGCCGACATCGCGCGGCGCGGCGTGGAGCTCGTCGTCAACCTGGGCGATAGTTTGTCCGGACCGCTCATGCCGCTGGAGACGGCGCGGTTTTTGATGGCGCGGGACTGGATACATTTGGCGGGCAACCACGAGCGTCAGATCTTGACGCTGCATGCTGGTTCCGACCCCGGCGATACGTTCGCGCACTCGCAGTTGACGGCGAAGGAACTGGAGTGGATCGCCGGCCTGCTGCCGGTCAGACAGATCACACCCGACATGCTGGCATGCCACGGCACGCCAACCAGCGACTTCACCGGCTTGCTGCAAACCGCCGACTCGGCCGCCACGCCGGACGAGATCGAAACGCGCCTGGGCCCGGTCAACGCCGGCCTGATCGTGTGCGGACACACGCACGTGGCGCGCAGCGTGCGCAGCGCGCGCGGGCAGTTGATCGTCAATCCGGGCAGCGTCGGCCAGCCGGCCTATGCCGACGATCATCCCTATCCTCATGTGATCGAGTCGGGGTCGCCGGATGCCCGCTACGGCATCGTCGAGCTTATCGATGGGCAGTGGCGCTCGAACTTGCTTACCGTTCCGTATCCCCATGCCGGGATGGCGGCGCTGGCGGCGTCGCGCGGACGACCCGATTGGGAATGCGCGTTGTTGACCGGGTATATGCCGCGCTCCTAGAGACCAGCCACTCCGATGCATCGGTATGTCGCAAACCGAGAGGTGTGCGATGGGAGATGCCAAGTCAAACCTTGCGGGAACGGTACTCTTTTGGCTATAGGTTTCTGTCTCTTTTTGTCTTTTTTGAACTCCAGCTCGGCCCCACTGTCTAACGAGACAGGAAGAGACAAAAACCGACAAAGACCGCAAGGAGAAAGAGTATGAATCCCGCACAGACTCGCCTACTACCTCCAGCCACGGAGCTCCAGCTTGAAGAATTCCTGCGCAAGAGCGGCAACACCTTATCTCTAACGGAGGCGTTGGTGGCCGCCGTCAACTTATGGATCGACCGCGAGCGGGCGGCGGCCCTGCCCACGCGGGGCTATCAGTGGAAAATTCTGTTTTTGCCAGAAGGCACGCGCGTGCGAATGCAATACGCCGAAATCTGGCACAGCGCCGAAGTGGTGGGTGACGACCTGATGTATCAGGGCCGTCCCGTCTCGCCGCATCAACTAACTCGGGAGGTGGCGGGCGACGGCCGCAACGCTTGGCGCGACCTGTGGATACGCTTCCCAGGAGAAAAGAACTGGACGTGCGCCGCGCAACTGCGCGCCCGCCTGCAAAAACGCGCCGCCACCCCGCCACCAACCCCGGTTGAGGCGATGGCCAACGCCGCCAAGACCATGAGCAATGCCCTCAACGCCGCGCTGGTCCTGATCGAGCACGTCGACCTGCAGTCTCGGAACACATTGGAGCGCCGCTTGCCCAAGCATCGTCGGGAATACGACGAACTGGAAGACATCCACTGACACAACACGTCCGCACTACGGTGGCGGATGTCGACGTCGACTTTGTCACGCCAGCGCCCGCAGCTCGCCCCTGAAAACAGCGCGCAGCGTCCGCGCCGCGAATACGGTAATGCCCACGGTCGTCGTCGCCAACAACACCAGCGCGAGGCCGTCGGCAACGACATGGCGCGCATGGCCGGCGTAGCGCAACCGACCGACCGGCGACAATGGCGAGCGCGAAGAACATCACCATGACCAGCCCTTCGGCAAACAGGTCGATTTGGCCGATCGCGCCGGCCACCCACAGCGCGCGCGCGGCGGCCAGCTGCAGCGGCGCCAGCAGGATCGGCAGCAACAGCAAAGTGATCAGTGGCGTGCCGAACAGGTTGCCGGCGACGGGGTGCGCGAACTGTGCCTGGTTCATTTGTGCTTGGCCCACGTCATAGCTCCTCAAAGGTCGAGTTCAAGCGTGTCGCCGCTGGCGCGCGAGACGCAAATGCACATTTTCTCCGCGCGCTCCACGTCGCTGAGGGCGTTGTCGCGATGTTCCGGCGTGCCGCCCAGTACCTTGACGGCGCAGGTACCGCAGTTGCCGATCCGGCAGGAGGCGGGCGCGTCGATGCCGGCCGCCTCCACCGCCGCGAGAATGCTTGCGCTGGCCGGTACCTCGATCACTTTGCGGCTGCGTTTCAAGGTCACGATGACGGGCTTGTTGACGGCACCCGCGCTGCCGGCGGCGAAGCGTTCGATCAGCACGCGCACGCCGAGGCGCTTGCCGGTTTCGGTCACCGCGTCGAGCATGCGGGCCGGACCGCAGGCGATGGTGACGGCCGCGCCGTCCATGACCTTGTCGAGCGACAGGCGCCGGCCTTCGTCGGCGGCGTGCAGCACCAGGCGCGGCCCCAGTTCGCGCTCGAGCTGGTCGACGAAAAGCGCCTGGCGGCGCGACCGCACGGCATAGTGCAGCACGAAGTCGCGTTGCTCGGCGACCAGCGTGTGGGCCATGGCCTTGATCGGGGTGATGCCGATGCCGCCGGCGATGAGCACCACCGGACCGCCGGCCGGCAAGGCGAAATCGTTGCGCGGCGGCGAGCAGCGCAACAGCAGGCCGAGGCGGAATTGCTCATGCACGCCGGCCGAGCCGCCCCCGCCCTCGTCTTCGCGCA
>DATMSN010000516.1:0-2261 GCA_035565375.1 Duganella sp.
GGGTCGAGCGACACATAGCCGGCCGGCGCCTGGTCGTACAGCGCCGCGTAGTGCTCGCGCGCCGCCTCGGCCAGATCGCGTTCGGTCTGCACCTCGGCCAGCGCCACGTTCTGCATATCGAGCTCGATCTGGCTCACCTGCAGCTCGTGCCAGCGCCTCAACTCGTCGCTGTCGGCGCCGGCCGGCGGCGCCCTGCCCGTCTTGGCCAGCGCCGCCACCGCCTGCTCAGCCACATAGCGCAGCTGGTCGGGATCGAGTTCGGGGCGCTGGCGTTTGTTCATGCCGGCCCCGGACCTTTTTGCATGGACCGCAGTTGCGCCTCCAGCAGTTTCGAGTCGGTGATGTTGATGAAAGTGACCACCACGCCGTCGATCACGTTCTCCACGGTCCGGTAGGGCATGATGCGCACCGTGTACCAGCCGCCGCTGCGCGTGGCGATCTGCTTTTCGCGGAACACCAGCGTGCGCAGCACCTCTTGCGCGTCGGCCTCCAGCTCCGGATACTGCAGGTCGTTGACGATGTCGCTCAACGGCCGCTGCACGTCGGTCGGTATCAGCTTGTAGATCTGCGTGGTCTGGTCGGTGAAGCGGCGGATGCGTAGCTTGTTGTCGAGGAAGATGGTCGCCACATCGGTGCTGTTGAGGAGATTTTTCATGTCGCCGTTGACCAGCGACAGATCGTCCACCTTCGACTGCAACTCGGCGTTGACCGTGTACAGTTCCTCGTTGAGCGACTGCATCTCCTCTTTGGACGTGGTCAGCTCCTCGTTGGTCGACTGCAGTTCCTCGTTGGTCGACTGCAGCTCCTCGTTGGCCGACTTGAGCTCCTCGCGCGAGGTCTGCATCTCGTCGCGCACCGCCTGGATTTCCAGGCGCGCCTGCGCCAGCTGCTGCTCCAGCTCCAGCACCTGCGGGTTGGTCGAGCGCGTGCGGCGTTTTTCCGGCGGCAGCGGCACGCTGGCGAAGGTCACCATCAGGGTGCCGGACAACGAGCCCGATTCCGGCATCGCCTCGGCCGTCAGGTCCAGCGCGTGCGAAGGCTTGCCCGCCTCGTTGCGCTGGATCAGGCCGCGCACGGCGATCATCTCGTCGGTCTGCGAGGCGCGCTTGAGCAGGTCGGCCAGTTCGTGGCGCAGGTTGTCGCGCACCATCGCATGGATATTCCAGTTGGCCTTGCCGGCCGCCGGCTCCAGGTAGGCACCGGTGCGGCCGTGGATGTACAGGATGTCGCCATGGACGTTGAGCAGCACGGCGGCCGGCGCGTGCTTTTTCAGCAGCAGCTGCTCGACCTGGGTTTGGAGATTACCGTTCATTATTGGGTTGCGAGGCTCGCTGGCGGAAGGAATCGACACGCTGTTGACGCGCGTGGGAAAATAGTTTGCCACCCGGTGGATGGAGGCGTCCAGCCGGCGGTAGATGCGGCCGGCGCCGGTCATCGGCGCGAACAGTTCGTTGAAATGGCCCGGCGTATCGGCGCTGCCCAACATCAGCAACCCGTCGTTCTTGAGCGCGTAGTGGAACAGCGGGATCAATTGCTCCTGCAGCTTGGCCGTGAAGTAGATCAGCAGGTTGCGGCAGCACAGGATATCGAGCTTGGTGAACGGCGGATCGGAGATGATGTTCTGCCGCGCGAAGATGATCGTGTTGCGCACGTCCTTGCGGATACGGTAGCCGCCCTTCTCGGCAGGCATGAAGTAGCGCTGCAGCAGTTCGCTCGAGACGTCGGCCTCGATCGCGGGGCCGTAGACGCCCTGGCGCGCGCGGTCGATGGCGTCGTCGTCAAGGTCGGTGGCGAAGATCTGCAGCGTGTAGCGCGCTGTCGGCCGCACCCGTTCGAGCACCTCGTTGAAGGCGATCGCCAATGAGTAGGCCTCCTGGCCGGTCGAACAGGCCGGCACCCAGGCCTTGAAGGTGGCGCCATCGGGGTGTTCCGCCAGCAGCTGCGGCAGCGCGCTCGCCATCAGGTACTCCCACACCTTGGGATCGCGGAAGAAGTTGGTCACCCCGATCAGCAGTTCCTTGAACAGCAGCTCGACTTCCGCCGGGTTGGCGCCCAGGTAGCCGACATAGGCCGCCAGCGAAGCACACTGGCGCAGCTTCATACGGCGCTCGATGCGGCGCATGACCGTGCTGAGCTTATAGTCGGAAAAATTCGCGCCGGTCTGTTTGAGCAGCAGCTGGAACAACTGCCGCAGCGCGTCGCGCTGGGCGGCCGCCTGCGCCGGCAAGCCGCCTTCCTGGCTGCCGCGCCACTCGGCGATG
>DATMSN010000517.1:0-1826 GCA_035565375.1 Duganella sp.
CGCGGCGGCGGCCACGCCGAGCAGGCCGGCGCCCATCATCAGCCAGGTTTCCGGTTCGGGCACCGGCGCGGTCACCAGCGCCGTGGTGACGATGTTGTCGATGGCGAACTGGCCGCGTCCGGTGCTGAACGCCGTGCAATCCAGATTGGCGTCGCAGGTGAAGGCGAACAAGTAGAGGGCGGTGAATTGCGAGTTGGCGAACAGCGCCGACGAGTTGTAGCTGCCGAACTCGAAGCCCTCGCTGCCGGGCGCGTAGAACGCGTAGTCCTCGCTGACCCAGCTGTTGTCGGCGTAGACGCCCTGCACCCGCAGGAAGCCGGGCGTGGCCGGGTAGTCGTACAGGTTGGAGCCGAGGAAGCTGGCGTCGAACGATTTGAGGCCGAACGTCTCGCCCGGCGCGCTGCGGGTGAGCCCCATGTAGCCGTCGTTGATGATGGTGGCGTAGGTGCTGTTGCTGGCGGGGCACTGCAGGAAGCCGCACGAGGCGGCCGCGTCGGTGCCGTCGATGATGGCGCCGACCGCGTCGCCCGCTTGCGCGTCCGGGGCGTTGGAGTAGGCGCCGATGGTGAAGCCCTGGCTGACGATGGCGTCCTCGTGGGTCAGGCCGACCGGCGGCAGGCCGTCGAAGTCGATGGTGACGTCGGCGGCGTGGGCGGACGGCAGCACGGCCATGGTCAGGCCGGCGATCAGTGTTGCGTGGACCAATTTTGTCAGTCGGAAGCGCGACGCGGCGCGTGGCGCGTCGGGAAGGTGCAAGCTGCGGTTCATGGATCTACCCTTTTGTGAGTGAAGCTGCGATGACGTTGATGCCCCAGGACGCGCCGGGACCGCTCAATTCCCCCGCGTGCGCGGAGATATCAATAAGTGTAGCAACCCCGACAATAGGATGGTAAAAAGTTTAATATTTAATATTCGGGTGACTTGCGATTCGGACGTGATAAATTCGGTTTCCGCTGGGAGGCCGGGCGCGCGGCGGCGCGCGTTGACTGTGAGTAATTTGCAACGTTGTTGAGCGAGCACAAGGAAGAACCCGATGGCAAGCGGGTTTTGCGGTAGAGTATTGGCCTCGAAAATGGGCGAAATATGGTCCTCGCCCCGGGTGCGGCCGAAGAAAAGATTGTATTACTGGCAAAGCGCGTGGTAGCCTCTGTCAGCGCAGTGGGCGCCGTCGCGGCCGCCGGTGCGCGGCGGATGGTTTCCGGTGTTTTAAGGAGTTGGACGGATGGAAGTGGCGAAGAATCGCGGTTGGACGGCGGCCCGCAAGGCCGGCGGCTTCACGTTGTTGGAATTGCTGGTGGTGATCGTCATCATCGGCCTGCTGGCGGCGTACGTCGGCCCCAAATACTTCGCCCAGCTGGGCAAGTCCGAGGTCACCATCGCCAAGGCGCAGATCGACGCGTTCGAGAAATCGCTCGACACCTACCGCCTCGACGTCGGCCGCTACCCGACCACCGAGGAGGGCCTGGCCGCGCTGCTGACGGCGCCGGCCACGGCGGGCGCCAAATGGAACGGCCCGTATCTGAAGAAGGGCGTGCCGCCCGATCCGTGGGGCCATCCGTACCAGTACAAGGCGCCCGGCGCCAAGGCCGAATTCGAGATCATCTCGCTGGGCCGCGACGGCCAGCCCGGTGGCACCGGCGAGGACGCCGACATCGGCACGCCATAGGCGCGCCGGGCCCCGCCACCGTCAACGAAAACAGCATCCGTCATGCAGTTCGATGTCCGCACCTTGTCGGCCGATATGGTCATCGCCCATCTGCTCGTCGACGGCCGCGATGAGGCCGACGCGCGCCGCCAGGTCGAGGCGCGCGGCCTGTTCGTCAGCG
>DATMSN010000518.1:0-1909 GCA_035565375.1 Duganella sp.
CGCGGCGATGCCGGTGCCGACGCCGTGGCCGTTGACGATGCGCAGGCGGCGCGGATTGCCCGCCTTGAACTGCCGGTACAACTCGTCGGCCGCGCGCACCTGCTCGCGCGTCGGCTTGGTGCGCACCGACAGATAGCCTACCGGCTTGCCCTGCTCGATCACCGGGGTCACATTGGCCAGCACCCAGTAGTAGTCGCCGTTCTTGCAGCGGTTTTTCACCATCCCGGTCCATGGCATGCCGTCCTTGATGGTGGCCCACAGGTCGGCGAAGGCCTCGACCGGCATGTCCGGATGGCGCACGATGTTTTGCGGCGCGCCCATCAGTTCTTCCTCGGTGAAGCCGCTGACCTCGATGAAGTACGGGTTGGCGTAGTTGATATTGCCTTGTAAGTCGGTGCTGGAGACTATGGTCTTGCCGTCCTCCATGACGTATTCGTTCTGCGTGATTGGAGTGTTGGTGCGCATGGCCGATTCCCTTATTTTTGTTAGAAGAAAGTCGACGAACCGGGGGCTGGGGGCGTCTAGCGTCGTATCAACCTGACGCTGACCAACAATACACGCCCCTCACCAAAAAAAATCTAACCAATTGTAGCGGCCACGCGCTAGCACCGATTAAAGCGGCGAATTTTGATCTATATCAATTTTTTCGTGCCAACCATACGACAAATCAATCCGCCCTAAAGTTCTGCCCCAGCGACATTGGTTTGTTCAGCAAGATTGTCCGCGGGTTACGGCAGATGATCACCAGCACAACGATGGTGGCCAGATACGGCAGCATCGACAGGAACTCCGACGGCACCGCGATACCCAGCCCCTGGCCGTGGAACTGCAGCACCGTCACGCCGCCGAACAGGTAGGCGCCCACCAGCACCCCGCGCGGCTTCCACGTCGCGAACACCACCTGCGCCAGCGCGATCCAGCCGCGTCCCGCCGTCATGCCCTCGACCCACATCGGCGTCAGCGCCAGCGACAGATAGGCGCCACCCAGACCGGCCATGGCGCCGCCGAACAGCACCGTGCCATAGCGCAGCGCGATGACCGGAAAGCCGATCGCGTGGGCGCTGTGGGGCGACTCGCCGACGGCCCGTATCACCAATCCCAAGCGGGTGCGCGCCAGCATCCAGCCGATCAGCGCCACCAGCGCGACGGACGCGTACACCATGGCGTCGAAGCGGAACAGCAGCGGGCCGACGAACGGCAGCTCCGACAGCAGCGGCAACGCCAGTTGCGGCATGCGCTCCACCGTCTGGCCGACCAGGCCGCGCCCCATGAACGCCGACACGCCGAGGCCGAACAAGGTCAGCGCCAGGCCGGTGGCCACCTGGTTGGTCTGCAGCGTCAACACCAAAAAGCCGAAGATCAGCGACATCAGCATCCCGGCCGCCATCGCCGCCGCCAGGCCGAGCCACATTTGCCCGGTGCCGAGCGTGACGCCGAAGCCGGCCACGGCGCCGACCAGCATCATGCCCTCCATGCCCAGATTGAGCACGCCGGAACGTTCGGTCACCAACTCGCCCATCGAGGCCACCACCAGCGGCGTGGCGGCGCCCGCCGTGCTGGCGAGGAAGGCGATGAGCAGCGCGGTATCGATCATGCGGTTTCTCCAACGGCGGCAGTGGATGCGGGACGCTTGCGCGGCTTGAAGCGGTAGTGGATGAACAGGTCGGCCGCCAGCAGGTAAAACAGCAGCAGCCCCTGGAACATGCCGGTGATCGCCGACGGCACCTGCAGCTCGATCTGCGCGGTCTCGCCGCCGATGTACAGCAGCGACATCAACAGCGCCGACAGCACCACGCCCAGCGGATGCAGGCGGCCGACATAGGCGACGATGATCGCCGCGAAGCCGTAGCCGGACGACACGGAGGGCTGCATCTGCCCGAGCGGGCCGGCCACCTCGCCGACGCCGGCC
>DATMSN010000519.1:0-2433 GCA_035565375.1 Duganella sp.
GCGTGTAACCGAACTGGCGCTCGGCGGCCGGGCCGAGCCAGGTCAGTTGCAGAGTGGCGCAGTCGGCCATCCAGCTCGCCTCGTCGCTATGCTCGAGCAGCAGCCGGTAGCGCGCCTCGTTCGCCCGCGCCAGCGCCAGCGCCGCCTGCAACTCGTCGACGGTCGGCACCCCTACTCCACCAGCGGCGCGAAGATCTGTTGCAGATCTTCTTGCGTGAGCGCCATTTTCTGCGACTCGCCCTCGGCCAGGATCGATTGCGCCAGGTCCGATTTTTTCTGCTGCAGCACCTGGATCTTCTCCTCCAGCGTGCCCTTGGCGATCAGTTTATACACGAACACCGGCTTGTCCTGGCCGATGCGCCAGGCGCGGTCGGTGGCCTGGTTCTCGGCCGCCGGATTCCACCATGGATCGTAATGGATCACCGTGTCGGCCGCCGTCAGGTTCAGGCCGACGCCGCCCGCTTTCAGGCTGATCAGGAAGATCGGCACCGCGCCCTGCTGGAAGGCCGCCACCTGCGCGCTGCGGTCCTTGGTGTCGCCGGTCAACAGCGCGTACGGGATGTCGCGCGCCTCGAGCTCCTGCTCGATCAGCTCGAGCATGCTGGTGAACTGCGAGAACACCAGGATCTTGCGGTTTTCCTCGAGCAAATCCTCGACCATCTGCATCAGGTCGATCAGCTTGGCCGAGCCGGCCGTCTGCTTCTTCGACGGCAGCGACTTGACCAGGCGCGGATCGCAGCACACCTGGCGCAGCTTGAGCAGCGCCTCGAGGATGACGATCTGGCTGCGCGCCACGCCCTTGCGGTCGATTTCCTCGCGCACCTTTTGGTCCATCGCCAGGCGCACCGTCTCGTACAGGTCGCGCTGGGCGCCGGTCAGCTCGACCTTGCGCACCATCTCCGTCTTCGGCGGCAACTCCTTGGCGACGTTGTCCTTGGTCCGGCGCAGCAGGAAGGGCTTGATGCGGCGGTTCAGCAGCGCCCGGCGCATCGGATCGTCCTGGCGCTCGATCGGGTGGCGGAACACGCTGTTGAAGCCCTTCTCGTCGCCCAGCAGCCCGGGCAGCAGGAAGTGGAACTGCGACCACAGCTCGCCCAGGTGGTTCTCCAGCGGCGTGCCGGACAGGCACAGCCGGTGGCGCGCGCGCAGCAGGCCGGCGCTCTGCGCGGCCTTGGAGCGGGTGTTCTTGATGTAGTGCGATTCGTCCAGGATGACCAGATGGAAATCGTGCTCGCGCAGCTTTTCCTCGTCGCGCGGCAACAACGCATACGTGGTCAGCACCAGGTCGGACTCGGCGATCTGGTCGAACTGCGCCATGCGGTCCTTGCCTTGCAACAGCAGCACGCGCAGGCCCGGCGCGAAGCGGGCCGCCTCCTCCTGCCAGTTGCCCATCAGGCTGGTCGGGGCGATCACCAGCGCCGGCGCCGTCAGGCGGCCGGCCTCTTTTTCGATCAGGATGTGGGCCAGCGTTTGCACCGTCTTGCCCAGGCCCATGTCGTCGGCCAGGATGCCGGCGAAGCCATATTCGCGCAGGAACTGCATCCACGACAAGCCATCGGTCTGGTAGTCGCGCAAGGTGGCCTGCAGGCCGGCCGGCGTGGCGACTTTCTTCACCTCGCCGAACTGGTTCAGGCGCGCGCCCATGTCGCGCAGCTCGGCGCCGCCGTTCCAGTTCAGTTCGACGTTGCGGGCCAGTTCGTCCAGGCGCGCGGCGTCCAGGGTGGCCATGCGCAGCGAGGTCTTGATCTTGTCGCTGAAATACAGCTCGCCCAGGGTCGCCAGGATCGGCTTGACGCGCGCCCACGGCAGCGCCACGCGCGCGCCGTCGGCCAGGGTGGCCAGCATCTGGTCCTCGTCGCCGTGGCTGGCGATGGCTTTCGGATTGAAGTCGTTGGGCGCGTTGCGTATCAGTTGCACCAGCACCGGCAGCAGCGGCACGCGCTCCTGGTTGACCATGATGCCCAGCTCCAGCTCGAACCAGGCGCGGCCGCCGTCGGCCGGGTCTTCCGTGACGTCGGCATACCAGTCGCCCACCTCGGTGACGTCGTAACGGTATTTGGTGGTCTTTTCGACTTTCCAGCCGGCTTCCCTGAGCGCGGCGATGCCGTCGCGGGCGAAGCGCAGCCACTCGGCCTGGCTGGGCAGCAGCAAGCCGCCTTTGACGCTGCTCAGCGGCAACGCGGTGGGCGCCTGGAAATGGCGCCCGTTCAGCAAGACCAGCGCCTGCTCCTCGGCGCCGGCGTCGCGCTGGATGATCTCGGTCACTTCGCCCTTCTGGCGCACCACGCGCTGCGACGGATCGAACGAGACGCGCTCGCCGTCGTAGTCGAACGACAACACGGCGAAATCGTGCCAGCGCTGCAGCGAGCCGTCGGCCAGCATCGCCGCGTCCAGCGTCAGGACCGGGCGCGGCTTGACGTCGTCGCGCACCCG
>DATMSN010000520.1:0-2172 GCA_035565375.1 Duganella sp.
CTCCGCTGAAGGCGAGCGTGATCCACTGGTGGACCTCGGGCGGCGAATCGCAGGCCGTCAAGCAGTTCGCCGACGCCTACAACAAGGCCGGCGGCCAGTGGGTCGACCAGGCGGTCGCCGGCGCCGAGCAGTCGCGCGCCACCACCATCAACCGCATCGTCGGCGGCAACGCGCCGACCGCCGCGCAGTTCAACACCTCCAGACAATTCCGCGATTTCGTCGAGCAGGGCTTGCTCAACAACGTCGACGACGTGGCCATCGCCGGCAAGTGGGACCAGATCATGCCGGCCTCGATCCTCGCCGCGATCAAGATCGACGGCCATTTTTACGCCGCGCCGGTCGACATCCACATGCCGGCCTGGTTCTTCTACTCCAAGGCCGCCTATAAAAAAGCCGGCATCGCCGCCGAGCCGGCGACGTACGACGAATTCCTCGCCCAGCTGGCCAAGCTCAAGGCGGCCGGCCTGGTGCCGCTGGCGTTCGGCGGCCAGGTGTGGCAGGAGAAGATCACCTTCGACGCCATCTTCGCCATGGTCGGCGGCGCCGATCTGTATCTGAAGGTGTACCGCGACCGCGACCAGAGGGCCGTGATGTCGCCGGCCTTCAGGCAGGTGCTGGTCGACTTCAAGAAGCTCAAGGCGTTCGTCGACGCCGGTTCGCCCGGCCGCAACTGGAACGACGCCACCGCCATGGTGGTCGGCGGCAAGGCCGGCGTGCAGATCATGGGCGACTGGGCCAAGGGCGAGTTCTCGTCGGCCGGGCAGGTCGCGGGACGGGACTTCGGCTGCTTCCCCGGCTTCGGCCCCCGCTCGCCGTACATCGTCGCCGGCGACGCCTTCGTGTTCCCCAAGACCGCCGACGCCGCCGCCATCAAGGCGCAAAAGCTGCTGGCGACGGTGGTGACCTCGCCGGCCGCGCAGGTGGCGTTCAGCGCGCGCAAGGGCGCGATCCCGATCCGTGGCGACGTCGACCAGTCGTCGCTCGACATCTGCGCGCGCCAGGGCCTGGCCATCATCCGCGACAAAAGCCGCCAGCTGCCCAATTCGGAAATGCTGGCCACGCCCGACACCACCGGCGCGCTGCAGGACGTGCTGACCAGCTACTGGAACAAGAACCAGTCGGCCGACGACGCGCAAAAAGCCTTCGCCCGCGCGCTCAAGGACGGCTAGGCCATGAATCAAGCCGTGCCCCAAGTCTTCATGAAGAAGCGCCGCAGCGTGTCGGTCGCCGCCTATCTGGCCCTGGTCCCGATGGCGCTGACGGTGCTGCTGGCCTATCTCGGCACCATGCTGTGGACGGCGCGCGTGTCGGTCAGCAGCTCGCGCACCTTCCCCAACAGCGATTTCGTCGGCGCCTCGCAGTACATCCGCCTGTTCAACAACGAGCGCTGGCTGCTGTCGCTGCAAAACGTCGTCGTCTACGGCGCGCTGTTCATCGCCGCCTGCCTGGTCATCGGCTTTCTGCTGGCCGTGTTCATCGACCAGAAGGTGATGGCCGAGGGCGCGCTGCGCACCATCTTCCTGTACCCGTACGCGATGTCGTTCGTGGCGACGGGGCTGGTGTGGCAGTGGATACTCAATCCGGAACTGGGCATCCAGGAAGTGCTGCGCAAGCTGGGCTTCGCCGAGGCCAGGTTCGACTGGATCGTCGACCAGGACATGGCGATCTACACCATCGTCATCGCCACCGTGTGGCAGGCGTCCGGCCTGGTGATGGCGCTGATGCTGTCCGGCCTGCGCGGCATCGACGAGGAATTGTGGAAGGCGGCGCGCATCGACGGCATCCCGCGCTGGCGCGTCTACCTGAGCATCGTGCTGCCGATGCTCGGGCCTTCGGTGTCGACCGCCTTCGTGCTGTTGTTCGTGATGGTGGTGAAGGTGTTCGACGCCGTCGTCGCGATGACCCAGGGCGGCCCGGGCACGGCCAGCGAGGTGCCGGCCAAGTTCATCATGGATTATCTGTTCGGCCGCGCCAATATCGGGCTGGCCTCGGCCGCGTCGATCGTGCTGCTGGCCACCGTGCTGGCGATCGTGGCGCCGCTGTATTACGTGCGCAACCGCCGCGCCGGCAAGGGGATGTGATGGCTTATGTCGTAAAGCAGGAAAAGGCCGTCGTCGCGGTGGCCGCCATGGACGGCGCCGCCGCCAACGACAGCCATGTCGCGGGCGCGCC